>NZ_JASJOJ010000047.1:0-34440 GCF_038519165.1 Photobacterium sp. SP02 | reverse complement strand
CATTTGACAACCTGGTAGTCACCAGATCATCTTTAAATCTTTGGTTGCGGGGGCTGGATTTGAACCAACGACCTTCGGGTTATGAGCCCGACGAGCTACCAAGCTGCTCCACCCCGCGTCCGAAAACACTGAAAAGCAAACTGAAACATTATTGCCTTTCGAGGCTGCGCATTATACGAGGAAAACAGGCGGATGCAATAGTTCTGAGTAAAAATCTCCGCCGGCCCGCTCAACCGTTCATTAAAGCATCAAATTTTAAAGATCTGCTCACGATAGAAACGCAGTTCAGCAATGGATTCGCGAATATCATCCAGCGCCAGGTGACTGCCCTGCTTATGGAAGTCGTTGAGCAGCTCTGGCTTCCAGCGACGGGTCAGCTCCTTCAGTGTGCTGACATCCAGATACCTGTAATGAAAGTATTGTTCTAATTCCGGCATGTGCCTATAAAGGAAACGACGATCCTGACCTATGCTGTTACCACAAATAGGCGATGCGCCCTTGGGCACCCATTGTTCGAGAAATGCGATGGTCTGACGTACCGCTTCCTGTTCATTAACCTGGCTTTGCTGCACCCGGGCGACCAGGCCACTGTGGGTATGTGTATTGGTACACCAGTCATCCATCTTGTCCAGTTCGGCTTGGGGTTGATGAATTGCCAGTACCGGTCCCTCTGCCAGAATGTTGAGCTGGGCATCGGTCACTATGGTCGCAATTTCAATGATTTTGTGTGTATCGGGATCCAGACCTGTCATTTCCAGATCGATCCAAATCAGGTTCTGATCGCTGATTGTCATTGGAATTTGCCTATTTGATGACTAAAGCATGTATCATACTTAGCCTGAAATGAAAGCCAACCAAACAGAACGATATTCTTGTGGCAAAAAAGAAAAAGTTAACTAAAGGTCAGAGCCGACGTGTCCGCTCTAACCAAAATAAGCGCCTGACTAAGGGCATGGAAGATATCCAGTGGGATGAAGCCCTGCTGGAGAATGCCCGTGAAGGCTTGGTGATCACCCGATTCGGCCAGCATGCCGATATTGAAGATCCGGAAACAGGGACCATCCACCGCTGTAACCTGCGTCGCAGTATTCAGAGCCTGGTATCCGGAGATCGCGTTGTCTGGCGGCCCGGTGTTGAAGCCCTGCAAGGCATCGCCGGTGTGGTCGAAGCGGTCCATGAGCGGACGTCGGTGCTGACCCGCCCGGATTACTACGATGGGGTTAAGCCGGTGGCGGCGAATGTTAACCGCATCATCATTGTCTCTTCCGTGCTGCCTGAGCTGTCGCTGAACATTATCGACCGTTATCTGGTAGCTGCCGAGACAGTTGAAATCGAGCCGCTGATTGTGCTGAACAAAGTCGATTTGCTCGATGACGGCCCCCGTCAGCAGGTCGAGCGCACCCTGTCGCTGTACAAAGCGATCGGCTATGAAGTGCGTTACGTCAGCACCATGACAGGAGAAGGGTTAGCGGCACTGAAAGCGGATCTGAAAGATCACGTCAACATCTTTGCCGGTCAATCCGGGGTGGGGAAATCCAGCCTGGTCAATGCCCTGATGCCGGAAGTGGATGCAGAGATCGGCGATGTGTCAGAGAACTCGGGACTGGGCCAGCACACCACCACAGCAGCACGTCTGTACCACTTTGCTGAAGGCGGGGATCTGATAGATTCACCCGGGGTTCGGGAGTTCGGACTGTGGCACCTGGAACCGGAGCAAGTGACAAACGCTTTTGTCGAGTTCCGGCGTTACCTGGGTGGCTGTAAATTCCGCGACTGTAAACACAAAGACGATCCGGGCTGCCTGCTGCGTGAAGCTTTAGCAGACGGAAACATCAGCCAGGAACGCTTTGACAGCTACCATAAAATCATTGAAAGCATGTCGGAAAACGTGGCTAACCGTCAGTTTTCTCGAAATAAGCAAAATTAAGCGGCCCTGCGTCATCAACTGCGAGCTGGCTCCCTCTTCGCGTGCGCTCACCTGACTTCATATCTGAAATCAGGTAGAATCCGCGGCCCGGGTCAGCGCTACTGATGGCGAAGAACCAAGTTATTGATTTATAGAACAATCGGAATCTTATTGTGAGCGATAATCTGAAAATTGGCCTGCAATACTGCGCGCCCAAACATGCCCTGACCCGCCTGGCCGGCAAACTTGCCGACCTGAAAGGTGGCTTTGTCACCACGGCGGTGATCCGTTGGTTTATCAACCGCTATAAAGTGGATATGGCAGAAGCCCGTAACGAAGATCCCGCGTCTTACGCCACTTTCAACGATTTCTTCGTGCGCGAACTCAAAGACGATGCCCGCCCGCTGAACGACGACGCCGAGGTCTTCTGTCACCCGGCTGATGCCTGTGTCAGCCAGCTGGGTGCGATTGAAAAAGGCCAGCTGATTCAGGCCAAGGGGCATTACTACGAGGCGGTTGAACTGCTGGGCGGCGATCAGGCGCTGGCAGAGGAATTTGCTGACGGGAGTTTCGCCACTCTGTATCTGTCTCCGCGAGATTATCACCGCGTACACATGCCATGTGACGGCACCCTGCGCCAGATGATCTATGTGCCGGGCGATCTGTTTTCGGTCAACCCGCTGACCGCTGAAAATGTGCCAAACCTGTTTGCCCGTAATGAGCGCGTGGTCTGTATCTTTGATACGGAATTCGGCCCGGTTGCTCAGGTACTGGTGGGGGCCACCATCGTTGGCAGTATTGAAACCGTCTGGTCTGGCACTATTACACCGCCGCGCGGCCCTGTTGTTCGTCGCTGGGATTACCCGGCCGACGGCGAGCAGGCTATCACCCTGAAAAAAGGCCAGGAAATGGGCCGTTTCAAACTGGGTTCCACCGTCATCAACCTGTTCCCGAAAGAGATGGTGACCTTTGCCGACCATCTGGCGCCGAATGTGACTACCCGTATGGGTGAGGCCTACGCCCGTCTGACTGCACAGCCAGTGACAGAGCCGATGGCAGACAACAGCGACGCTTAACTGCTCCGCTAACGCTGATTGACAAAAAGGGACGGATTCGTCCCTTTTTTGATGCGGTATTTTGATCTCACCCGTCATATGCATCTCATTGAGAGTGCTATGCTGTCCGTGCCCCTTTTTAATACAGAGCGCCGGACATGCGGGACATATCGCTATCGCTACTGCTGAAATTACTGATTGCCTTCGGCCTGCCCTTTGCCCTGCTGCAGGTTCCGACACCCTCGCTGCCGCTGGGTGAGCTGACGCTGGTGCAGCACAGGTTACTGGCCATTTTCGTGATGGCCGCATTGCTCTGGGTATTAGAGCCGGTGCCTGTCTATGCGACGTCCCTGCTGATCATAGTGCTGCAACTTGTCATGCTCTCCGATCAGAGCCTGCTGTTGTTTCGTCAGCCGGCAGACACCACCCCGCTGGGCGATTTCATTGCCTATACCGATATTTTCCACGCCTTTGCTTCACCGATCATCATGCTGTTTCTCGGTGGCTTTGCCCTGGCGATTGCCGCTGCCAAGTACCGGCTGGACACCAATCTGGCGCGGGTACTGTTAAAACCCTTTGGCTCACAGCCACGCTATATCATGCTGGGGCTGATGCTGATCACTGCGGTCTTCTCCATGTTTATGTCCAATACTGCTACCACTGTCATGATGCTGGCGCTGCTGGTCCCTATCCTGGCAGCAGTGCCCAAAGAAGACAGCAGCATCAAAGCACTGGTACTGGCGATACCGGTTGCCGCCAACACAGGCGGTATTGCCACCCCTATCGGCACGCCGCCCAATGCCATTGCTTTACAGTACCTGAGCGATGAGCACAGTATCAGTTTTCTCGGCTGGATGGCGTTTGGCCTGCCGTTTGTCTTAGTGCAGCTTGCGCTGGCCTGGTGGCTGCTGCAGCGGCTTTATCCTACCCGGCATCACACCCTGGATTTACGGCTTGAAGGGCAGTTTCAGCGCTGCTGGCAGGCCTGGGTGGTCTACCTGACGTTCGGGCTGACCATTGTGCTCTGGCTGACAACAGCCTGGCACGGAATGAATGCCTATGTCGTCGCTCTGATCCCACTGACAGTGTTCGCGCTGACAGGCATAATCGGCAAAGAAGAGCTGAAACTTTTTAACTGGGATGTGCTGTGGCTGGTGGCCGGCGGAATAGCCATTGGCATGGCACTTGACCAGACCGGGCTGGCCGGACAGCTGGCCCACGCGATTGACTACGCCAGCCTGCCGAC
Source organism: Photobacterium sp. SP02 (assembly GCF_038519165.1). Lineage (NCBI taxonomy): Bacteria > Pseudomonadati > Pseudomonadota > Gammaproteobacteria > Vibrionales > Vibrionaceae > Photobacterium > Photobacterium sp. SP02. The sequence goes on along the minus strand of NZ_JASJOJ010000047.1, from coordinate 30,233 downwards.
CCTGCTGATTCTGATCCTGCTCTCGGTTTTGTGCTGGCTGATGGCCAATTTTATGTCCAATACGGCGACCGCCAACCTGCTGATGCCCATCGGGGCCGCGATTGCCACTTCGGTTCCCGCCTTGGCCGGGGCGGGAGGATTGACGGCCATGCTGATCATGTTGGCCTTCTCTGCCTCGTTAGGTATGGTGCTGCCCGTTTCAACCCCACCCAATTCTCTGGCCTACTCCACAGGCCTGATTGATAGTCGCGATATGATGAAAGTGGGGATACTGGTCGGTCTCAGCGGCCTGTCGGTACTGTATCTGGCAGCATTAATGGCTTTATCCGTGTAACTCAATCCGGTGAAAGCATAATTTTGGCACCATGATCACATCCTAACAATGGACTGCGCAATTAGGCATAAAGCAAACATCAGATTCGCTGATAATTCCGAGTGACTCACTATTTACTTCTGCCCATGCTTTTCACAGCAAAAGAAAGTCAGGGAACGAACTCGGGATTGCAGTATGAAATTCACGATAAAAATGAAAATTCAAGTGGCCATTGCGGCCATCATAGCCACAGTCAGTGCTATCCAGGCCGGCATTTCAGTCACCCAGCTTCGCACCGAAACCACCAACGAAGTCAATGCCCAGATGCGTGCCGCCGGCGGGGCCACCAGCGATTACATTGCCGACTGGCTGGGTGCCCGCCGCGATATGGTTTTAGCCAACCTGCCGCTGATTGCAGCCGAAAAAAATAGCGACAGAGAGCTGCTGCTGACCAAGCGCGCCGGTAATTTTTTGTCTGTCTACGCCGGTTTCAGCGACGGCAGCATTGCCTACGGCGATAAAACGGAAGACTGGCCTGCTGACTATGATCCCCGTACCCGCCCCTGGTACCAGGACGCGAGCAAGTCCAGCCAGCTGATTCTGACCGAACCCTATCAGGATTTTGATGGCAGCCTGGTGGTCAGCTTCGCCCGCTCATTCAGCGGCGAACGGCGCGGTGTACTGGCCGCAGATCTCACCGTCACCCACATTGTCGACAAAATCCTCAGCCTGACGCTGGACAACGCAGGCAGCGCTTTTCTGATTGACGGCAACAATACGCTGGTCGCATATCAGGATACTTCGCTGAGTCGTAAGCCATTAACCCAACTAGATAATGATCTCTCCTCTGGCTTTATCCGCAATGTTACCGGCAGCCAGCAGGTCGCAGAGTTTCATTTTGATCAAGACGGGAAAGACAAACTGATCTTTGTCTCGCCGATTGCCGGTACCGACTGGTCGGTGGGTATCATAGAGGATAAAGATCTGGCGTATGCGGCCATAGGGAAAACCCTGTCTTTCACTCTGATGGCCTCAGTGCTCTTGTATCTTGTCATTGCCCTGCTGGCCGGCTGGATCATTAACAGCCTGCTGCGCCCGCTCAGTGAGCTTAATCGCTCGGTGCATGCGCTGACCCAGGGCAACGGCGATCTGACCCAGCGGATTGCGATCCAGCGCATGGATGAAGTCGGCGAGCTGGCCGAAAACATGAACCTGTTCCTCAGCCAGCTGCAACAGATGATCAAAGGCATAGTCTCCCGCTCGCACACCCTGGGCGAACAGGCCGAGCAGTCGTTTCATCAGGCCCGCCAGGCTTCAGAGCGGGTGCACGGTCAGCAGAACGAAATCAACCAGATCGCCACCGCCATACACCAGATGTCGGCCACTGCTGCCGAAGTGGCGAGCCACGCCGAGCTGACCGCGTCTGCGGCCCAGTCTTCTACCAGTGCATGCGATCAGGGCCAGACGGTGATCAGCCAAAACCGCGAAGCCATCATGTCGCTGGCCAATCAGGTCCAGGATGCCGCCACTGTGATCCAGACACTGGAAGCCAATGCGCAGAACATCAGCCACATTCTGGCGACCATTCAGGGCATTGCCGAGCAGACCAACTTGCTGGCGCTCAATGCCGCGATTGAAGCCGCCCGGGCCGGTGAACAGGGCCGTGGGTTTGCCGTGGTGGCCGACGAAGTGCGCGTGCTGAGCCAGCGCACCCATGATTCAACGGAAGAGATCCGGGCCATGATTGACACGCTGCAGGGCAATACCCGCCAGGCTGTCGACAGCATGGGTGCCAGCACAGAGCTGGCCGGGCAAAGTGTCGATTACGCCCAGGCCGCCAGTGACAGCCTGAGCCAGATCACCCGCTCCATCGCAGAGATTTCTGATATGGCCACCCAAATTGCCAGCGCGGCAGAAGAGCAGCGCGCGGTAAGTGAAGATATCAGCCGCAATACCCAGGCGATCCGCGATGTCTCCGATCATCTGGCCACCCAGACGCAGGACGTCAGCCAAAGCGCTCAGGGTATGAATCAGGCGGCCAAAGCGATGCGCGACGACGCCTCACGCTTTAAGATTTAACCCCGGCCATCCCCGCACGGTCAGCCCGAACAGGCTGGCCGTGCCCGCCGTTGCCCTCATCCGCCGATACCATTTTTCGCCGCTTTGCTGCATGATATGCCACCACTCCGCATCACAAACTGTCTTGCAGTGTTTTCGAATAAGGATATCCATGGGTTACGAATGGCTGGCGCTGGCCGCCGCTTTGTTGTGGGCCATCAGCAGTTTAATCTCCGTCACACCTTCGCGCCATCTCGGCGCCTTTGCCTACAGCCGCTGGCGCATGGCTTGCGTTACTGTGATGCTGTCTGCTATGGCGCTCATAAATGGTGGCTGGGCCAGTATGACACTGGATCTGGCTCTGGTGATGGCACTGTCAGGACTGATTGGGATTTTTATCGGTGATACCGCGCTGTTTGCCTGCTTCAACCGGATTGGCCCGCGCCGTGGCGGCCTGTTGTTCTCCTGCCATGCCGTCTTCTCGGCGCTGCTCGGCATCTGGCTGTTTGCTGAGACTTTACTGGGCTGGAAACTGGTCGGGGCGCTGTTGGTGTTTGCCGGTGTGGTGACGGCCATTCTCTTCGGCCAGAAAAGCCAGAAGCATCAGATAGAAGCCATCACCGGCAGTTTAGCTGTCGCGGTGGGGCTGGGCTTGACGGCGGCACTGTGTCAGTCACTGGGCGCGATTATCGCTAAACCCGCGATGCAGACCACGCTGGATCCGGTGGCCGCTTCGGCGATGCGCATGGCCACGGCATTCGGCGCCCACAGTGTGCTGCGCCTCAGTGGCGCCAGCATTGCCAAACCCCTGCAACCGATCAATCTGCCGATCCTAGGTATGGTGGCGCTGAATGGTTTTCTGGCCATGGCCGTCGGGATGACGCTGATTCTGTTTGCCCTGCAGCACGGCGATGTGGGTATGGTGGCGCTGTTATCTTCCACCACCCCTATCATGATTTTGCCGCTGCTGTGGATCTACACCCGACACCGGCCGCCGGGCACCGCCTGGCTGGGCGCACTGCTGGCGGTGCTCGGCACCGGCTTGATACTCAGTCTCTGAGCCGGCATGCGCTCAGCACATCTTATCAGGCGATAGTGACCGGAAAAGCGGTCACTGCCGCGATGTGTGTCTGCCCCAGAGCCAGCATCACCAGGCGATCAATCCCCAGCGCCACGCCGGCACAATCGGGAAAACCGGCCTTGAGTGCGGCAACCAGATGCTGATCGATCGGCTGCGCTGGCAGCCCCATTGCCAGCCGCTTGGCGTTATCGGCTTCAAAACGGGATAACTGCTCATCGCCGTCGGCCAGCTCGTGAAAACCGTTGGCCAGCTCAATGCCTTTAAAGTACACCTCAAAGCGCTCAGCAACACGGTGATCAGACGGGCTGATCCGCGCCAGTGCCGCTTGCGAGGCCGGAAAATCATACACAAAAGCCGGCACCTGCTGGCCGATCACCGGCTCCACGCCCATGCTGAACATCAGCTGCAGCAGGGTGTCTCTGTCAGTTTCATGGGCTGCCACCTCGCCGAGATTCAGCACCAGAGCTGCATGTTTCAGCTCGTCCATTGAGGCGGTCAGCGGACAGACATTCAGCACCTGTAAAAAAGCCTGCTGATAGCTCATGCGCTCAGCGGCAGTACACTGCAGCACAAGTTGCAGCAGGGCATCCATTTCATCCATCAGCGCATGGTGGTCAAACCCGGGGCGGTACCACTCCAGCATAGTAAATTCCGGGTTATGGTAACGGCCGGATTCTTCGTTGCGAAAAGCCTTACAGATTTGGTAGATAGGCCCGCTGCCCGCCGATAACAATCGCTTCATGTGAAATTCAGGGCTGGTCATCAGATAGAGCGTCTGGCCGTGGGCAAAACCGGGACCGACAAATTGCGTCTGAAAGGTATGCAGGTGAATGTCGGTGACTGTGGCCTGGCTCATGGCCGGGGTATCCACCTCCATTACACCGCGATGTGCGAAAAATTCACGCACAGACGCCAGAATTGCGGCCCGCTGGCGCAGGTTCGCCAGATCAGCCGTGGGTTGCCATTGCATTGTCATAGGAGAGTCTTTTTCATCTGAGTCGAAAGTGGTGAAGAGAAAACGGGGCATGAAAACAACAAAGGCCGCATAATGCGGCCCTTGTCTGCTCACACGAAGAAATTACTTCACGCGGCTGACGTATTCCGCAGAGCGGGTGTCAACTTTGAGCACTTCACCGATCTGAATGAACAGCGGCACACGAACCACAGCACCGGTAGACAGAGTCGCAGGTTTACCGCCTGTACCCTGGGTATCGCCTTTCAGGCCCGGATCCGTCTCAACCACTTCCAGTTCCACAAAGTTAGGTGGCGTGACGGCAATCGGGTTGCCGTTCCACAGTGTCAGTGTACAGGTGTTGTTTTCTACCAGCCATTTCGCATTATCGCCCACTGCCTTCACATCAGCAGCGATTTGCTCAAAGGTTTCATTGTTCATGAAGTGATAGAATTCACCGTCGTTGTACAGGTAATCCAGTTCAATATCGACAACGTCTGCAGCTTCTACAGAATCACCCGATTTGAAGGTTTTTTCCAGAACCTTACCAGACAGCAGTTTGCGGATTTTGACCCGGTTAAACGCCTGGCCTTTACCTGGCTTCACAAATTCGTTTTCGATAATGACACAGGGTTCATTATCGAGCATAATTTTCATTCCGCCGCGGAATTCATTAGTGCTGAAAGACGCCATTTTTTTCCTCTTAACATCTTCGAGTTATTTTTCATGCCGCACATCATAACCCGAAACGTCGCTACTGTTGAGCAAAACTGGCTCGAACAATTAGCCGATGCGATCTCGGATCCGCTTGAACTGCTTCACCGGTTGGATATCGACCCTGCCCCCTGGCAAAACGGGCTGGCAGCCAGAAAGCTGTTTGCGCAGCGTGTACCAAGAAGCTTTGTTGACAGAATGGAAATGAGCAACCCGCATGATCCCTTATTGCGCCAGGTTTTACCGCTGGCCGAAGAATTTGAGGTCCACGAGGGCTTTTCGCACGATCCGCTGGAGGAACAGAATAATACCCTGCCCGGCCTGCTGCACAAATACCGCAACCGGGTACTGCTGATCGTCAAAGGCGGCTGTGCCATTAACTGCCGCTACTGTTTCCGCCGCCATTTTCCCTATCAGGACAATCCGGGCAGCAAGCGCCAGTGGCAGCAGGCGCTGGATTATATTGCCGCTCACCCTGAGCTGAATGAAGTGATCCTGTCCGGCGGCGATCCGCTGATGGCCAAAGACAGTGAACTGCGCTGGTTAGTGGACGGTATTGCCGCCATCAGCCATATCAAACGGCTGCGGATCCATACCCGTCTGCCTGTGGTGATCCCGGCCCGGATAACACCCGAGCTGCGCCTGTTGCTGCAGCAAACCCGGCTCCAGGTCGTTCTGGTCACCCATATCAACCACGGCAACGAAATTAACCACGAGCTGAGAGCAGCACTGGCACCGCTGCGCGACGCCGGCGTCACTTTGCTCAATCAAGGCGTGCTACTGCGGGGGGTCAACGACTCGGTTGACGCCCTGGTCAACCTGAGCGAAGCCTTGTTTGATGCCGGGATCCTGCCTTATTACCTGCATGTGCTGGATAAAGTACAGGGCGCCGCCCATTTCATGGTGAGCGATGACGAAGCCCGGCTGTTAATGGCCGGGCTGATAGCAAAGGTGTCCGGTTATTTAGTGCCCAAACTGACCCGAGAAATTGGCGGACGTACCAGCAAAACCCCGCTGGATCTGCATTTGGAATAACGCCCGATCTTGGCTTGTGATGTGGTGCCATCCGGCTCCCCGTTCAGACTTCGCCAATGATGACCCGCGAGTCCCTGCTTAGCCAGGGACGCACCCCGCCGAAAAAGTACAACCTTTCATTCACATCACGATCAATAGAACATACAACTAAAAAATATTAATCATACAAAATAAAAACAAATAAAATTAATCACTTATTAGCGTTTGAAAGTGTTAATAATGTCATTAGACTGGCCGCCGAATACTCTCGTATTGCATATTTTTGTGATTCATGTCACTCACTAGCATTCGGAAAAAGTCATGACTGCCAATTGGAATCTTAAAACCAAGCTTTCGATGCTGTTCACAGCCATCGCGCTTATTATCATCGCGGCTCTGTCAGCGATTTCTTATCACACCCTGGTCAATTCAGCGATGAGCAGTATTGATACAGAACTGAACACTGCTGCTCAGGCCGTGGAACAGCTCATCGGCGATCTGCCCAATGAGGAAGCCGGCCGTGATGATGCCCTGTATGACGACATTTCAGCCCATCTGACCCACTTTACCCAAGGCGCTAAGCTGGAATGGGCCTACTCAACCGTGCGTCGCGGTGGCCAGGTGTACTACACCTATATCAACCGGGATGAGAATGAGTGGAAAAGCGGCCGCTATAAGAACTGGTATCTGGAGCAATACCTGAAAGTGCCGGAAATGCTGTACGAAGCCTTCCGTACCGAGCAAACCCAATATCAGAGTTATCAGGGCGAATACGGCATGTACCGCTCTATCTTTGTGCCTTTTCGCGGCGATAAAGGCGATCTCCATGTCATCGGCATAGATGTCAAACTGACAGACATCGAAGAAGTCAAAACCGAAGCGCTGAAGAAAACCTTTATAATAGCGGCCGTATTCCTGGTGCTGACAGTGATAGCGGCACGCATGATTGCCAACCTGATCGTCACCCCGGTCAATGGCCTCAATCAGGTGCTGCGTTCACTGGCAAACGGCAACTGGGATCTGAACCAACGTGTGACAGTCCGCAGCCAGGATGAAATCGGCGAAATGTCCGATTCCTTCAATATCTTTATGGCCGCCCTGCGCCAGCGGATGCTGGAAGTGCAGCAATCGTCCGACAGTGTGGCAGCCACCAGCGCCCAGCTCGACACCCTGATCCGCGCCGTGACAGATCGCTCGATGACCCAGTCGGAACATGTCGGCAGCAGTGCCACTGCCATTGAAGAGCTGGCGGCCAGCGCCCAGAGCATCACTGAGATTGTTGATAACGCTAACCAGCAAATGGGCCAGTTCGAACTGCTGACTCAAAACACCGTTGAAGCCATAGATAACGCAGTACGCGGCATGCAGTCTGTCCAGCTGGAAACCAATACCGTGGCCGACAAGCTGCAGCAGCTCGACAACCGTGCCAGTGAAATCAACTCCATTGTCGAAGTCATTAAAGACATTGCCGATCAAACCAACCTGCTGGCACTCAATGCGGCCATTGAAGCCGCACGTGCCGGTGCGCAGGGCCGCGGCTTTGCTGTGGTCGCCGATGAAGTCCGTCAGTTGTCAGAGCGTACCGCCAAAGCCACGGTGGAGATCAGCACCATGATCCGCTCGATTCAGACCGACACCAGCGACACCACGCAAACCATGCAGCATGCGGTCGACCGGGTCGACAGCAGTGTGCAGCACGCCGATCAGGCCAACGCATCCCTCAGTTCCTTTAACCAGGAAATCTCAGCGGTCAGTTCCGGCATGGAAGAAATCGCCGGTTCGGTCAAGGAGCAGGCTCACGCCTCAGATCATCTGTCTCGCAATGTCGCTTCCCTGAGTGACAGCGCGGAAGAAAACCGCCTGTCCACCCTGGAAGCTCAGCAGGGGGTTGATGAACTCAAACGCCGCGCCAATGCGCTGCATCAGGTCGTCAATCAATTCACCCTGTAACCTGTAATAACAACAGAGACTTATAATGAAAAACTTTAAATTCTCACTGATTGCCCTTGCCATGATAGGGACCACTTCCGCTGCTATGCAGGCGACAGCTGCGCCAATGCTGCCAGGCATTGAGCAGGCCAGCACCATGGAAGACATTCAGACAGCCAATGCCTGGGTGGAAGTCGACAAGGCAGCGTTTGAGTCAAACATTGCGCATCTGCAAAACCATGTTGGCAGCAACACCGACATCTGTGCCGTCATGAAGGCCGATGCGTACGGCAACGGTATTGCCAATCTGCTGCCTTCTGTGATGCAAAGTGGCATTCCTTGTGTAGGGATCACCAGTAACGCGGAAGCCCGCCTGGTCCGTGAGATGGGCTTTAACGGCCGCCTGATGCGCCTGCGTGCGGCGACACCTTCTGAAATCGAAACCGCCGTTGACCTCCAGCTTGAAGAGTTAATCGGCACCAAACAGCAAGCCAAGATCATCGCCCGCATTGCGCGCCAGCACGGCACAGTGATCCCGGTCCATCTGGCGCTGAACTCTGCCAGCATGGGTCGTAACGGCCTGGAAATGCGCACCAAACACGGCAAGAAAGAAGCCAGAAAGATTGTTAATACCCGACATCTGCAGATAGTGGGCATCATGACCCACTTCCCGACCGAAGATCTGGAAGAAATCCGTGCCGGTCTGCAGCAGTTCAAGCAAGACAGCCAGTGGATCATCAAGCACACGGATCTGGAACGTGATGATGTCCTGCTGCACGTGGCCAACTCTTTCACCACTCTGATGGTGCCGGAAGCTCAGCTGGACATGGTTCGTACCGGCGGCGCCCTGTACGGTGATACAACGCCTAATTTCCCTGAGTACAAACGCATAGTGTCGTTCAAAACCCAGGTCGCGTCCGTCCACCGCCTGCCGGCAGGCTCAACCATAGGTTACAGCAAGACGGAAACCCTGCAGCGCGATTCTGTGCTGGCCAACCTGCCGATTGGCTATTCGGATGCCTTCCCTCGCTCGCTGAGCCGTGTCGGTGAAGTGCTGATCAAAGGTCAGCGTGCCAAAGTGCTGGGTTCAACCTCGATGAACACCACTATGGTCGACATCACAGATATCAAAGGCGTGAAACCTGGCGAGGAAGTGGTGCTGTTCGGCCGTCAGGGCCGCGACGAAATCACCATTGGCGAAACGGAAGACCATTCAGGCCGCATCCTGTCTGAAATCTATACCCTGTGGGGCACGTCCAACCCGAAAGTGCTGAAATAATTCAGCTCTCCCCTGAGGCCTTTCCCCCTTGGCCTCAGGGGAGTTTTCCAGCCCGCTTATCTGCAGCCTTCCCCATATTGAGTAATTTTTCTTCTCGTCACCATTAAAAGAGATCATGGTCCAACCTCTCGATTCTTGGTCACTTTCAGGGCATATTCTGCGTCCGTTTTACCGAGCAGAAATTCTAAGGTTGCCAGCCCCTTTGCTCGGATTCCTCCAGCTTTTTGACGAGAACACGATGAAAATTGGCATTTTGTCCCAGAACGCAAACCTGTATTCCACCCGACGCCTGCGCGAAGCCTGCGAACAACGGGGCCATGAAGCCGTGGTCATTAACGCCCTGCGCTGCTACATGAATATCAATTCGGTGCAACCTTCCATTCATTTTGAAGGTCATGATGTGGTCGGTATTGATGCCATCATTCCGCGCATCGGGGCCGACATTACTTTTTACGGCTGTTCTGTGCTGCGTCAGTTTGAAATGATGAATGTCTTTTCCATCAACCAGTCGATTGCGATTTCGCGTTCGCGGGACAAACTGCGCTCCCTGCAGTTGCTGAGCCGCAAAGGCGTCGGTATGCCGATCACCGGTTTTGCCAGCAAACCTGACGATGTCAAAGATCTGATCAAAATGGTCGGCGGGACGCCTGTGGTGATCAAACTGCTGGAAGGCACACAAGGTATAGGTGTGGTGCTGGCAGAAACCCAGAAAGCCGCTGAAAGTGTGATTGAAGCTTTCATGGGCCTGAAAGCCAACATCATGATTCAGGAATACATTGCAGAAGCCGGCGGTGCCGATATCCGCTGCTTCGTACTAGGTGACAAAGTGATCGCGTCAATGAAGCGCCAGGCCGCCGAGGGAGAATTCCGCTCCAACCTGCATCGCGGCGGCAGTGCCTCGCTAGTGCGTATTACTCCGGAAGAGCGCCGCACCGCCGTCGCGGCGGCAAAAGCCATGGGGCTGAATGTGGCAGGTGTTGACCTGCTGCGCTCCAACCGCGGGCCGCTGATCATGGAAGTGAACTCTTCCCCGGGCCTGGAAGGGATTGAGCATGCCACCGGCAAAGACATTGCCGGCATGATTGTTGAGTACATTGAAAAACACGCTAAGAAGAAGCGTCGTCATCAGGATCAGTAATTCCCCCCAAGGCTGCGTGTTTACCTCACGCAGCCTGTACAGCAATTCGATTAAAGTTCAGCAAAATCCTGACCAGATCCAGCCCGCAGAATAAGCCGCATCACAAACAACCATAAGTCACTGTTTTTATAAGATAAAGAATCATGTGCAGCTTTTCCGGCAATTTTCACAATGAACCTTGACGGATGATTTGTCAGAAATAAACAGCCAGCCCCGGACAAACGACAAATAAAACATCATTCCGTACAGCGCTTACCACAAAAAAACACCTTATTGGTGTACACTTTAAAACAGTGAATCAATCGCCATCAGAAAAACACCCAAATAACTGAAATTAAAAACAAATTTCATCTGTACAGCTTTTCCGGCTTTTTTCCAGGTGAACTGATTTTTTCTCAGGCTCAACATGAGTTAATAAGGAAAAACGAAAGGATCTGTTGCTGAGCAAACCATACAGCTTTCTGCGGAAGCATCAGCACTTTGCTGTACGCATTGATTACCAACATTCTCAAACATCAAAAAAACAGAACTAAACCACTGATTTTAAACAAAATAAATTCAGCGTGCATCTTTTCAGGCTTTTATCCGGATGAACCTGAGATCGGCTTTCACCCTGTCTCCTCAGAGCTGCTCAAGAAATGCGGCTTTTGCTGTCGCAGCCGTTTTATTCGCAACCGACAATTTCTTAATGGAATTACTGACATGGAAGTTCACGGTTCGTTCGCTGATCCCCAACAAGATTGCAATTTCTTTAGACGATTTACCTTCACTGCACCAGCGCAGGATATTTTTCTCTCTGAGGGTTAATACATCTTTGATCGCATCATCTTCCTCTGACATCAGCGTATCCCGAAGCGCTTTATGGGTCAGTTGCGACAGCCAAAGAAACAAAGTTTCCACAGGGAGCTGAGAGGTCACCTCTGCCGGCGCTTTACCAGCAAATGTCAGCACGCCCAGTCGCCCATAACAATCTCTGGCAGACTGCGTCCAACCCTGTGCTATCCCGAGTGCGACCAATGTTTGCCAAAGTTCTTCATGCTGAAGATAAAAATCAGCATCCCACTGAAACAACAATGTCGAATGCTGCGCCTGCTCAATGACCGGATCCTGCAAGTACACCCGAGTCTGCTTGTATTGATTTACAAAGGTGTCAGGAAGGTTGGTCTCCATCTGCATCTTCGGATTGCTGAGGGGATAACCTGAAAAAATGGTGTAGGCAAAATATCGAAAACCGAGTTGCTGTGCACAATGTGCCAGCGTTTCCAGAAACGCGGCCTGATCCTCCACCTCCGCTTGTAGTTTTGCCATGATCTCTTCTGTTTTCACTTCCATGTAAGACTCCCGGGTTGGTTTGAATACTGCTCTGAACATCACAGATGCTGGCGCACTAAAAAATAAAAGCATCAAGTTGCATAATTAATGCCCGAACTCGACGGACCGGTCAAGTGAAATACGGGCGGCCTTTGGCCAGAAGGGAGGGAAAATCAAGCAGAGCATTGAGGTAAAGAGAAAAAAATCACCCCGGACAGACAAAACTGCCGGGGTGATTTCATGGGGGAACAGGGAGCTCGCTAGGAAACAGTGGATTTTGTCTGCTGCGCCTGACGCAACTGGTGAACCCAGTCCTGCTGGTACTCAAACACCGCCGTTTCAGCCACTTGCCGGCCCTGTTTCACGATCGCTTTCACAGCCTGAATCGCCTGCGGGGATTTTCCGGCTATCTGCTCAGCAAGTTGCACCGCAGCCTGCAATGCATCCGATTCGCACAAGCGGGATACAACACCATGAATATGAGCTTCCTCGGCCGTGATCACTTGACCGCTCAGTAACCAGTCCATGGCAATAAACGGGGATATCCGCAAAGGCAACCGGGCACATCCGCCCTGCGCTGCCACCAGGCCCAGGCCGGTTTCCGGAAAGCTGAATCGCGCGCTTCGGCTGGCAACAATCAAGTCACAGGCCAGTGCCATTTCAAACCAACCGCCGTAAGCCACACCATCGACGGCAGCAATGAGCACTTTGCTCAGCTGTGCATGGATCAGTCCGGCAAAGCCGTTCGGTTCAACAACCGGTAATTCTCCCTGCCGGAATGCCTGAATGTCCATTCCGGCAGAAAAACAGCCTGGCTGCCCCGCCAGCACAACGACCCGGATGTGCTGGTCTGCTTCACAGTCATCCAGATGCTGCTGAATCTCACGGGCCATCGCCAGATTCATGGCATTTTTCTTATCCGGGCGGTTCAGTTGAATCACAGCGATCTCCGGCCGTGGCCGGGTCAGTACAACCAAGGATTCAGGATTCATAAACAGGCTGCTCCTCGTGAAAATAGCGGACAGCAATCAAAATCGCCGCAATCCCCAGTGGCAGTGACAGCAAAGGCAGGTATTCCACCGGCCAGAGATACAGAGACACCCCGCCCATCATGCCTCCGGCAGCAATCCCGGCATACAGGACGGAACTGTTCAGTGAGACAGTCAGCGCCCCGAAACGCTCCGACAGTGACAACAGATGATGCTGGATGGGTACCAGATACATCCAACCGGTGATCCCCCAAACCAGGAAAATCCCGATCACAGACCATGGTGATGTCAGGTTGAAAGACAGCAGGAACAAAGACAGCGTCTGGATCGTCACCGCCACCAGCAGTACAAACTTGCTGCCCAGCGTATCTGTCATCACACCGGAGATAAAGTTACCAATCACGGCGCCAACCCCGAAAATCAACAGTGCTACGGGCAAAATAGCGTTTCCGGCCAGCACAGTATCCTGCAGCAGTACACTGACATAGCTGTAAACAATGTGCTCAGAGCAAACTGCGAAAAAGGTGACCAGTAATGTTGTAAGGACTGCTTTCTGACGCAGTGGTGCCAGTCGCTCCTGCAGTGAATGTTTGCCCGGAGGCGCGAAATCCTGCAATAACAGGGTGAGGCCGAAAAATGAAATCCCCCCCAGGACCGCTATCATCAGAAAGATTTCACGCCAGCCGATGAACTGTGCCAGAAAAGTCCCCAATGGTATTCCCAAGGCAATCGCCAGGGTCATGCCACCGTAAACCACTGAAATAGCTATGCCTTTGCGATTTTCCGGAACAAGCTGTGCAGCGGCCGCAGCCGCCTGCGGGGTAAAGGAGGCAGCGCCGAGTGCAGCGAGAACCCTCCCCGCGGAGACAACGAAGTAGCTCGTTGCAAACGCGCACATCATGTTTCCAAGAATAAAGAGCAGCAATGCAATCTGCAGGATATTCTTCCGGTTCAGATTTCCCATCAGCCAGGCACTGAGCGGCGCGAACACCATATAACTCAAACCAAAGATAGTGATGAGCTGACCGGTTTGAGACGCACTGGTAGAAAAGCTGTCTGAGATTTCAGACAGCACACCAGCAACGATGAAAGCATCGGTTCCGATAGCGAAGGTCCCCGTTGCCATCAGGCACAGGGCCAGCCGGTAACCGTGATTCTGTGGTGAACTCATTCAGTCCTCCCAGAATCCACTTGCTGCCAGACCTCTGTCAGAGCCACGAGGAAATGATCGACATCTTTGATCGTATGCGCTGCTGTCGGCGTGACCCGCAAACGTTCGGTTCCGGCGGGCACTGTCGGCGCATTCACGGGCTGAACGTAGATCTGATGCTGGTCCAGCAGCATTTTACTGATGGCTTTATTCTTAAACGGGTCACCCACGTGGATGGCCAGAATATGGCTGTCTTCTGAAACCAGCGGGATCCGGGCATCCCGCAATCCGGCTTTCAGATGCTCAATAATCGCCAGCAGATGCTTGCGCTGCATATCATTTTCCATGGTGTACCGGAAGCTTGCCAAAGCCCCGGCAACCACAGGAGCCGGTGATGAAGTACTGAACACAAAGGCGGGTGCCCAGCTGCGAATTCCTTCAACCACCGAACGGGGAGCCGCAATATAACCGCCTGCTGAACCATAAGATTTCCCAAATCCGCCCTGGATAATGGTGATCCGATCCAGTAATCCTTTGGCCTCTGCGTACCCCAGCCCCTGCGCACCATAGATTCCTGCAGCGTGAATTTCATCCAGATAAGTCATGGCGTTGTATTGCTCAGCCAGTTCGACCATCGCCTCAATCGGGGCAAAATCTCCGTCCATGGAATACAGAGATTCAAAAGCAATCAGCTTGGGACGTTCAGGATCAGCTTCTGCCAGTAATTCAGCTAAATGTGCCACATCATTGTGCCGGAAGATTTTCTTCTCAGCCTTCCCGTGCCGAATACCATAAATCATCGATGCGTGGTTCAGCTCATCGGAATAAACAATCAGATTTGGAATCACGTTGCACAAGGTCGACAGAGTGGCATCATTCGCACCAAAACCTGTCGTGAACAGCAGCGCTGCTTCTTTGTGATAAGCGTCAGCCAGCAGGTGTTCCAGCTCGGTATGATAAACCGAAGTCCCAGAAATACTGCGCGCACCGCAAGTCCCCAGTCCCACCCGGTTCAGGGCATCCGTCGCAGCCAGCAGGACCTTCGGATGGTGACTCATCGCCAGATAATCATTGGAGCACCAAACGTTGATCCGCTGATCCCCTGCCGGCGTGTGATTCACCACCCAGGGTTTATCAACCACGCTCCGCTCAAGATTCAAATACTCCCGGAAACGGCCCAGTTTTTTGGTTTCTTCGAGTTTTTGTTCCAGAATTCGTAATACGTCCATCTTAATGTTGCTCCTGTTCAATTCCTTTCATCACCAGAGAAACGCCCTGGCCAACCCCGACACACATTGTCACTAATGCTGTTCGCAACTGACGTTCTGACAGCTCTATGGCGGCACTGAGTACCAACCGTGCCCCGGACATTCCGAGCGGATGTCCCAGCGCAATGGCGCCGCCATTCGGATTGACGCGCGGATCATCCGCGTCGATCTGCCAGACTTTCAGTGCCGCCAGTACCTGCGCGGCAAACGCTTCATTCACCTCAATGACATCAAAGTCATTGAGGGTATAACCGGTTTTTTGCAGCAGTTTTTCCGTTGAAGCCACAGGGCCAATTCCCATCACGGACGGCGCAACACCGGCCACGGCACTCTCAGCAATTTCAGCAATGGGCTTGAGTTGATGGCGCTTCACATACCGACCGGAGGCAATCAGCAAAACGGCTGCACCGTCATTGATTCCGGAAGCATTCCCTGCAGTCACGGTGCCGTCTGCCAGAAATGCAGGCTTCAGCCGACTCAGTTTGTCCAGCGGCGTCAGCCGGGGAAATTCATCTTGCTCAATTACCACCTGATTTTTTCGGTCCAGCCGGACTGTAAGCGGCGTGATCTCTTTCGCCAGCCTGCCAACGCCGATCGCCTGTTTTGCCTTTTGCTGCGATGCCAGCGCAAAGCGGTCCTGTGCTTCTCGGGTGATCCCATAGTCTCTGGCCACGTTTTCCGCCGTGATCCCCAACGCATCACAGCCGTAGGACTCAGCCAGATGCGGATTGACGAAACGCCAGCCCAGCGTGGTATCGAACAACTGCACGCCCTTATCAAATGCCTGCTCGCTTTTGCTGAGCACGAGCGGTGCACGGCTCATACTCTCCACCCCGCCCGCCAGCACAACGTCGCAGTCTCCGGCCTTAATTTTGGTGGCTGCATAAATCACCGCATCCAGTCCGGAGGCACACAGCCGGTTTAAAGTAATGGCAGGAACAGACTGATCCAGTCCGGATAACAGGCTCGCCATCCGGGCAATGTTCCGATTATCTTCTCCGGCCTGATTGGCGCATCCCAGCACCACTTCATCAATATCGCTGGCCATGCCCGGATGTTTCGTGACTAAAGCTTTGATAACTTCAGACGCCAGATCATCCGGCCGGGTCTGCGCCAGTGAGCCGCCGTAGCTGCCAATGGCTGAGCGGGTACCATCCACCACATATACATGATTGTCATTGATCATCTGCTTGATCCTCAGGAAGCCATCGCAGCCGACAACGGCGCAAAATGGAGATAACTGTAGTGCGGGGTGTACCGCGAAGTATTGAGTAGCGCGGCCATCTGGCTGAGCGTTTGAATCACCGGCCCTTCTCCCAGCCATTGCAGCCAGGTGAAAATCCCTTTGGCATAATTCACTCCATCAACCGAAGCCAGTTCAATATCCTGCCGGGTACAGATACCGCTTTCTGTCATCAGAATCGATTCATGGATCAGGCTGCAAAGCACCCGGGCAACAATCAGCGCCGGGGAATCCTTAATCAGGACGACTTTTGGGAAAAGGTATTGCATGAGCATCAGAAAAAGTTCCCTGTGCTCAGCACGGACACCTTTGTTATGCGCAGCCACCAGATAATCAGAGACGGAATAATCCAGTGCCCAGTCGATCACAAACGTATCCATTCCATGAACCCGAGCCAGCGATTCCGCCGTTCTCCCGTCGGTCACGCTGATGACAAAAGACTCATTAACACAAATCAGGGCTGGTCCCTGAGCCTCTGTGTGTTCAATCCGAATCGCATCACTGCGAGTGGTCAGCATGGTTTTCAGGTAATCCGCAAAGGCGTGCTGACCTGAAATCTGTATCGACACCGGCGCCGTGAATGCCTTGGCTGCAAGGCTGTCCGATCTCTCCTCATCGCTTGCTGACTGAAAATAGGAGTGGCCATTCTTGCGCCCAAGCAAACCGGCATCCACCAGCGATAGCTGCAGATGACCGGGGGTATACCGGGCATCAAACTGCATCGCCTTCCAGATCTGCCGGCTCACCTCATAATTCACGTCCTGCCCGATAAAGTCAGTCAGTTCCAGCGGCCCCATCCTGAACTGACCGCCCGCCTTCAGCGCTTTATCAATTTGCTGGGCAGTTGCAACGCCTTCCTCCAGTAAACGAAAGCCTTCCAGATAGAAAGGACGTGCCATCCGGTTCACAATAAATCCCGGAGTCGCCTGACAAATCACCGAACGCTTGTCCACCTGATCAAGTAATGCCTGACAAGCTTGTGTCGTCGCTGGGGAGGAAAAAAAGGAAGGTATAATTTCAACCAGCTTCATGATGTGCGCCGGATTGAAGAAATGCAGGCCGATAAATCTTACTTTATGCTTCAGCGCTGCGGACAGTTTATTGAGTGATAATGAGGACGTATTGGTTGCAATGATACAATCGGTACTGACATTTTGTTCAATGGCTGCAAGTATATCGGCTTTGAGCGATTCATCTTCTGCAATGCTTTCTATGACAATGTCAGAATTCGCCAGCGTCTCCATGCGTGTCGTGTATTGAATCTTTGATTGAATTTGCTCCGCTTCCTGCTGCGTGATTTTTCCTTTGCTTTCTCTTCTCTTTAAATCCTCGGCAATATAGGTCGCTGCCGATTTCAAGGTTTCTTCTTTCCGGTTATACAGGACGACCTGTATCTGATGCATTGCAAATAAATAAGCAATGCTTCGTCCCATCGTTCCGGCCCCAACCACTGCCAACTGTTTGATAGACATAACACTCTCTTAAAAAATAGATTTAGATGAAACCAAATATTTCAAAGCAGAATTAAGTTAAACGTCTGTATCAGGTCTTTCAATTGGCAGAAATGACAGGTTTACGGCTGGAATCATGCCCCATATACTGACTGATCGTCGTCAGACTTAAACGAAAGAAAAAAGGCCCGCAATTGCGAGCCTCAGCTGATTTTCGGTGCAAATTCGCGCTATTTCACAGCAGGTGCAGCACGTAGTTGTATCCGGTACCCTCCAGCCGGGTCCGGTTCGAAATCGACAACGTTCTGAATCGCATCCAGCGTATCTTCTTCATGATGGGTCACATACAGCAACTGACTCAGCCCCGCTGAGGCAATCCGGTTGAGGGCCTGATACACCAGCTTGCGATTGAGATAATCCAGCCCCTGATACGGCTCATCCAATATCAGCAAAGCCGGTTGTTTGATCAGAGCACGGCCAATCAGCAGCAATCTTTGCTGACCATAGTCGAGTTCCCGGAAACTGACTTTTTCAAACTCCGCCATTTCAAGCAGCCCCAGCCATTCACGGGCCAGCAGCACTTCGCGCTTGCTCGGCTGCTGATACAAGCCGATGCAGCAGTACATCCAGCGCCGGACAACCGACGCGGTATTGCAGGTGCAAGGCCGAAGACACCACACCGATATGTTTTTTCACGTCCCAGATAGTTTCGCCACTGCCGCGCTTCATACCCAGCACGGTCACATCGTTGCTGTAGCACTGCGGATGATCGCCCAGCACCAGTCCCAGCAAAGTACTTTTCCCGCACCCGTTCGGGCCGCGGACCTGCCAGTGCTGGCCTTGCTCGATCTGCCAGTTCACCCCGGAAAAAATCCTGGCGCCTACGTATTCCACTCTGGCATCCCGCATTGAGACCAGGGGGTTGGGGTAATCATGCGCCGCCTGATGGGCTTGTAACAAGGCCAGCATGGCGTCACTTTTTTGCCCGGACAAAGCTTTCATCTGCGCCATCACAGGGTGCGACAGCCAGGCGTCACGGCTGAGCACCTGCGACAGTTGCTTCTCGTCAAACAGAGCGACATGGCTGATAAAAGGCGGCAACTCATCTTCCCGCGAAGTCACTATCAGTAGTTGCATACGTTGCGACAGCTCATCGAGCAACTGTGACAAAGCCTGGCGGTGCTGGATATCCAGCCCGGCATAGGGCTCATCTAAAATCAGCAGCGCTGGCTTGGTTGCCAGCGCGCGTGCCAGCATCACCCTGCGGGTCTCACCCGTAGATAACTGGCGAAATCCCCGCTGTCTGAGCCTGATAAGATCCGTCTTTGCCAGCAGCGCCTCCAGCTCCGCTGTGCTGCACCCGGCTTCCAGCACCAGGGCTTCAACCGTGGTGCCGTAGTCAATGCTGTCGGAAAAATCGGTCTCATCTTTGTCCAGTTCCAGATCGAGCAACCTTTGCTGTTCGTGCAATGAAATACAGGCAACAGGGTGCGGCAGATCCTGGATCTGGCCTTGGTCCGGCGTCAGCTCGCCACTGAAAATTCTGACCAGCAGCGAAGCGGCATGACTGTGGGTGGAAAATATTCCCCAGTGCTGGCCCGGTTCAATGTGCCAGCTTTCGATATACAGTGATGCCGACTCGGTGTAGTGTTTTAAATCCTGAATATGCATATCAACTTTCCTTAGTCTCACATTCCTCCATAGTGCATAACTTATTGGCTGATTTCTATGCGTTCCTGACTATTAAGACAATAAAAAAGCCGACGTTTGCACGTCAGCCTGAAATTCTCACATTCTGATTTCTCACACCAGGGCGGGACTCGGCGGAGATGCCACCATAGTTTTCAGATTGCTGAACAGCTCGAACAGGGTATTCACTTCCCCCACATGGGCCTGATCCGGGCTCATCCCCAGCTGCAACCTGACCACCCGGCTTTTGCCCTTGGTCAGATCCACCGGCACCAAGTCACCGCACGCCAACTGCTCTTTAATGCTATGGACAGGTAACCAGCCGAATCCCAGTCCCTGCCCGACCGACGCCATCGCAGCCGTCAGGCTGCTGACCGTCAGCCGCTGGTGAGATCCCAGCCAGCCGCTGTCCACGTTCTGATTGCCTGAATCACGGATCACGACCTGGCGATAACGTTTGAGCTCCGGCTGAAACACCTGGGTTTCAGTGGCCAGCGGAAAAGACGGGGCGCAGACGCAAAGCAATTCGATCTCAGCCAGGGGCTCCAGCACGGTTTCTTTGGGCAGACGGCCGGCAATCGCCAGCGACACGCTGCCCGATTCCATCAACTGCCCGGCACCGGATAACGAGGTTTCAAAAACCCGTATCGACACCGTTGGATAGGCCTGATAAAAGCGTTCAAACACGCTCTGAATAAAATCGAACGGCAGCAGAACATCGACAGCCACATTGATTTCTGTCATCAGCTGACCCTGGTATTTCGAGGCCAGCGCTTCAATCTGGGTTGCATTGTTATGTAAACTTTGTGCCCGCGGCAACAGGCTGTGCCCCAGATCCGTTAAGGTCGATTTTCTGCCTTCAACGATAAACAGTGAATGCCCCAGTAAGGACTCCATTTTCTTGATGCTGTGACACACAGCCGACTGGCTTTTATTCAGTTTCTGGGCCGCTTTCATCGCGCTGCCCTGCTCGGCAATCGCAATAAAAGCCCGCCACATTTCTAAGGTTACGCGCGCTGACATGATTGGTATCCCTCTAACCCACTCACTCTCATTATGTTTTTTTATTTGCTGAACGTTTGCTGACCATTGACTGAAAGCTGAGTTATAGTGCAACTTAATGATTAGCAACACAATGAATAAAAATGAAATTGTGAACTCGATCTATGCAGCTACGGCATCTGCTGTCGGCCTGCCATAGAACAACAACACATGGAAGGGAGAAAACATGACTATTGAGTATCAGCTTGACCAACGTGGCTGTGCCCACATCCAGCTTAGCCGCGAGCAGGTGCACAATGCGCTGAACGAACAGGTGATCGCCGATCTGATCAGCCTGATCGGCCGGGCCCATCAGGAACAGGCGAAAGCCATTTTGTTATCCGGTCGCGGCAAACATTTTTCAGCCGGTGCCGATCTCGCCTGGATGAAATCGATGGCCAATAACTCGCGGGAAGCAAATCTGGCGGACTCCGCGCAGCTCGCGGCACTGATGAGCACACTCAATAGCGCCCGAATGCCGGTGATCACTGTGGTTCAGGGGGCAGCCTACGGCGGCGCACTGGGACTGATCGCCTGCAGCGACATTGTAATTGCAGCCCGCAATGCCGCTTTCTGCCTCAGCGAAGTGAAGCTGGGCCTTATTCCGGCGGTGATCAGTCCCTATGTGATCAGGGCGATGGGAGAATCTCAGGCCCGTCGCTATTTTCTGACCGCCGAAGTGTTTGATGCTGAGGATGCCCTGCGTCTGGGCCTGGTTCACCAAATCAGCGATGAACCGGAACAGCTGGCTGAGCAGATGCTGACGCAGATCCTGAAGAATTCGCCTCAGGCATTGATAGCGGCCAAACAGTTAATTTCAGATGTTTCCGGCCGTTCGATTGATGCAGAGCTGATTGCGGATACCGCGCAGCGCATTGCCGATATTCGCGTTTCTGAGGAAGGGCAGGAGGGGCTGGCCGCCTTTTTTGACAAGCGGCCGCCATCCTGGGTCAGTTAAGATTACTGGCTGAGTTTCTTGGCCAGCTTAGCCACATGCTGGCCTTGGAATTGGGCCATCGACAGTTCCTTGGACGAAGGCTGACGCGAGCCGTCACCGCCTGCGATACAGGCCGCACCCAGCGGAGAGCCGCCTTTGACTTCCGACAGATCCGTCAGCTCAGAGGCCGTGTAAGGCAAGCCCACCACTACCATGCCATGGTGAAACAAAGTGGTATGGAATGACTGCAAAGTGGTTTCATTGCCGCCGCCGGTTCCGGTTGAGGTAAACACGCTGCCGACTTTGCCAACCAGTTTCTTCTCAAACCATAACCCACCGGTCTGGTCGAGGAAGTTACGCATCTGAGCCGCCATGTTACCGAAGCGGGTCGGCGTACCAAAGATAATGGCATCGTAATTGGCCAGCTCGCCAGGCGCGGCAATCGGAGCCTGCTGATCCAGCTGAATACCGGATTGACGGGCAATCTCTTCCGGCACCAGCTCAGGGACGCGCTTAATATCAACCTGCACATCACTGACACTCTTGGCCCCTTCCGCCACAGCGTGCGCCATTGTTTCAACATGTCCATAACTTGAATAATAGAGAACCAGTACTTTTGTCGTCATTGTGTTATCTCACTTAAATGTAATTAGAAATCTGTCATGTTTTCCGGTTAGCCGGACGTCATCTGGTGTTATTGCAAAAACAGCTGCTCGATTTGTTCGTTGGTCAGGGTGTCGGTCACCACATGCTCGCCGTTGACAATCAGGCTTGGAATACTGCGCAGGTTAAACTCTCTGGCACGATTGAGATCGGCTTCTACCGCCTGGCGAACTTCATCGCTGTCCAGCGCTTTAGTAAAGGCCGCCGTATCCAGGCCGATATTGCCCGCCGCGGCGATGATGACTTCACGGTCGCCAATGTTATCGTTCACTTTCAGGTGCAGACGCTGGATTTCATCGAAGTAATCCCAGTGAGTGTCAGAATTGCCAAGCAACTCAGCCGCTTTGGCGCCCAGTGCCGCCAGATAACCGCTCGGGTAAGAAAATGGCTGAGCACGCATGCCTTCAATATTAAAACGGGTCGGATCATCCGCTCTTTGCTGACAGGCGACCCAGTGGTTGAGGATTTCAGATTTGGCCGCCGCCAGAGAGCCAAAACGCTGTACCATTTCCTCATCATTACGTTGCAGGACAAAGCAGCGTTGTTTGACTTCGACATCGGCACGTTCGACCAGCTTGCGCAGCCGTGGGCTTAGGACATAACACCAGCCGCAGACTGCATCATGAAAAAATTCAATCGTTACTTTAGACATAGCTTTGTTTCCTTTGGGTTATTTTGCTAACTGTTCTCTAAAGCCTGGCCAGGCATTGCTTGCTGTTCGTTAAGCTCGAAACTGATATTAGGAGCCCCCGCCTGATAAAAAAATTGAAAAGAGTGGCGCATTGATATCGAATTAATTCAAACAACACCTCAAGTGTTTGATTTTTAATGCCTTTAAGATGAGCTTTGACAGTGGCGAGCGCGGAAAAAGAATGCAAAAAAAGCGCTAACCTTGCTTGCGGGCCGAGAAAAGCAGCGCTCAGCAGCCCGGCCACTATGCCGGTTCCGCTCCGTTGCCTGCGCTTTCCCGGCAGACAGCGAAAGGGTACAGACAGCCAAAGTAAATAAGCACACAGGTGGGAAGAGAGCCAAAGCGGATAAATGAACAGACGGACAAACGAACAGCCGTTCAGAACGGAAAAGGGACGGCAGGATAGATCGGAGCAAACAAGCTTTCGGGCTGG
The DNA here is from genome assembly GCF_038519165.1 of Photobacterium sp. SP02. Classification (NCBI taxonomy): domain Bacteria; kingdom Pseudomonadati; phylum Pseudomonadota; class Gammaproteobacteria; order Vibrionales; family Vibrionaceae; genus Photobacterium; species Photobacterium sp. SP02. The sequence continues at coordinate 6,889 of NZ_JASJOJ010000047.1, read as the reverse complement.
CGCTGCGACTTATTGCGGCCCAGCCCGGAGGGATAGTCAAAAACGGTACGCCAGACAGGCCACCACAGCGGGATCCGCATCATGACTTGTCAATAAACTGCCAGCGGGCCAGTCGGGTGTCTTTGAGCTGACAGGACTGCAGCGACAGCGCCCGCCAGCGATGCAGCGGGGATGAGGTCTGATCGGATTGCTCCCCCACCGCAAGGCACAACTCAGAGCCTGTCAGCCGGACTTCCCCGTCGTCGCTCCACTGAAATTTCTGCAGCGGCTGCGCCTGTAAGAAATCGGAATGTTCGCCGCAATCTCGCGCCATCAGTGCGGTGCCCGGCAGGGCCTGAGTATGGGGCGCAATGGCGGTGAGGCACTTTTTATAGGCCGGCAGAAAGATTTCACCGCTTTTGAGCAACGACATGGCCTGATCTCTGTACAAACCGTTTTTGCAGTTATGGGCGATCAAAGGCAGATCCAGCCGCTCATAAGGGCTGTAGCCAATCACATCCAGGCAAAAGCCGTCTTTCGGCCTGTCCAGCGGATCGATCAGCTGAATCACGCCAATGGAGGGCGATGTCAGCGGCGTGGCCTGAGCTGTGGCGATATCTGCGCTGAGAGCCGCCGCCAGTGCGCCGGCCAGTGTGCCCAAAGAAAGCATCCTTTGTGTCATGCTGCCACCTCTGCTGTTGCGGTCAGTGCCTGACGGCGCTTGAACTTGCTGAGCTGAGCCGTGGCTATCAGGCTGCGCGCGCCCGATGCGTTAATTTTGTAAGCCTCACAGTGGCTGAACAGCAGGTTGCGGCCATTGCGGGTGATGCGGGCTTCAAATTCTACCGTCTCGCCGCGCTTGGTCGCTGACATGATATTGGCAGAAAAGTTGTTGGTGATGGCGTACTCCCCGTCCTCCAGGGTAGCGATGGTCGCCAGCATGCTGGTGACATCCATCATGGAGTAGATCACCCCACCGTGCAGGGTCTGGCTCAGGTTATCTATCTGTTCCGTCACCGTCAGCCGCGTTTTGCAGTACTCAGGGGTCTGCTTGACCACCTCAATGCCGCAGAACTGCTGGTAGTTGTGATTAATTAATGCCTCAGACAACAGCTGAGAATAGGCACTTAATGGTGCCGATTGTGCAGAATAAGTCATGGTTCTTCCTATTTGGTCAGAGAGTGGATCAGTGATTTACCTATGATGTTCTGTAACACTTCCGTGGTACCGCCGCCTAACGAGAGGATTTTGGCGTCGCGAAAGACCCGTTCCGGCAAGTACCCCCTTTCACAGCCCCGGGCGCCGAATATCTGTACCCCAAGGCTGGATACCAGATCCAGGGCACGGGTGGCGTTGACCTTAGTGACACAGGCGGCCTCATCCGTCAGATGCCCTTCTCTCAGCGCGGCCACGCTTTGTGCGACCAGGGCGCTGGTGGCTGAAATCTGCAGTTGCATCTCAGCCAGATGGTGCAATATGGCCTGTTTGTTGTGCAGCGGCGCACCGTGCACCTGGCGTTTGTGGGCAAAAATCAGGCTGTCGTCCAGCAGGCTTCTGGCATCGCTGTTGGCCATCACGGCCAGATTGACCCGCTCCCTTTTCAGCATCATCTTCAGCGTACCAAAGCAAGCCTGACTGCCGGCGATCAAACGGCCTCTGGCCATCTCCAGCCTGACGCTCGACACGTCCAGACATTGCCAGCCCAGAGTGGGAATTCGCTCGCCGGACACAGTGCCGGGTTCCCGCTCGACCAGAAACAGCCCCATCTCCTGCTGGCCTGTTTCACGATCGCCGTACTTGGCCAGCACCACAAAATAGTTCGCACGCAGGCCGCCACAGATATAGCTTTTCTCTCCCGTAATCAGGAACTCATCCTGTTGCGCCGACGGCACCGCCTGGGTGGTGATCGCAGCAATATCCGACCCGGCCTGAGGCTCAGTGATCGCCAGCGAAATGGTCGCGTCGCCATCGAGTACCTGTTCAATCACGGCATCAAACCGGCCATCGTTATGCTGGTGCAGCGCACTTAAGCTCACCAGGTAAGACGCCAGCCCCATGGCCAGGCCCTGGCTGCCGCCGGCGGTCAGGGTTTCCACCAGCGCCACGGCACTGTCGGTATCGCGAAAGAGGCTGTCTTTGTCGCTGTGGCCTAACCGCAGTATCCCTTCGCTGCCCGCCATGCTGTGCAGCTCCTGCGGGTACTCGCCCGCCGCTTCCCATTGCACGATATACGGCTTGATGTAGTGGTCCGCAAAGCGGTTGAGTTCGGTGACAAAAGATTGGTTCATCATCATGTTAAAATGCCGTTGTTCGGGCCAGTTCGTGGAAGCGTCCCATCACCTCGCCGAGACGCTGTTGTTTTTGCACGGTTTCTTTCTGGAAATAAAACAAGTCTGTCAGCTGCTCCATCACCTCGATTAACTGGCAGGAGCGCTGTGCCACCCGGGTCTGATAGCGCTTGAGTGCCGGCTGAATGTCATCAAAACAGCTGCCGTTCAGTGCCTGAGCCAGCATGAAGCAGTTTTCCAGCCCCAGGGTCAGCCCGTAACCCAGCGTCGGTAACATGCCGTGAATACTGTCACCCAGCAGCACACAACGGCCGTTGTACCATTGGTGACCCGGGGTGATGGCGTTGAGCGGCAGGGTCAGTATGTTGTCTTCCCGCGTGTTTTCGATCATCTCCAGCAGCGGCGCCGGCAGCCCTTCCAGGCGCTGCGCCATCTCGTTTCTGTTCAGGGTGGGCTGATCCAGGTCATGCTGGTACGCCACGAACCAGTAACGGAAACGGGTGCTGTTATCGAGCGGGTAAGTCACCAGCCGGGCCTGATCATGGGCAAAAATCTGGCACGCATTCTCTTCCAGAATGTCGCAGTCAAAGCAGGTCACGCCCCGGGAAGCGATCACCCCGGTGTAATGCGGCTGACTGTCGCAGACATATTCCCTGACCTTGGATGAGATACCGTCGGTGCCGACAACCAGATCAAAAGATTCATAGTCACTGTGGTTGATTTCAATTTTTGCCTCTTCGCGGGTATTGATCACCTTGGTACAGGCTGCGCCGTAGCGGATGTCATCCGGGCCCAGCTCCTGTTTGAGCAGATTGAACAAACGCTGACGCTCAAACATCACAGCCGGTGCCGGAAAATCATGCCCCGGCATTTGAACCAGCTGGCGGTGCACTTCTTTACCGTGGCGATCCAACGTCACCAGCGAATCTATCGGCTGCCCTTCGTTGAGAAAGCTGTTGTCATTGAGAATGAAGCGCAGGATCTGTACTCCTTGCGGCCAGACGTAGATCCCTGTGCCTGAATCCCGCGGTTGCTCGCTGCGCTCGAACACAGTGACCTCATGACCGAACTTTTTCAGCAGCAGTGCGCAGGCCAGTCCATTTAATCCCGCGCCGACAATACCGATTTTCATTATGCCGCTTCCTTATACACAGACGGGGTCGATGCCAGGTTGAACTTACGCTGCAAGATACACAGGCTGGTCAGCTCCATCAGCATAGGGTCGAGCAGTGCCAGGCGCTGTGGTGACATTTTTGGCATCTCTGCCAGCAGGCGGCGTACTTTCTTGCTGTCGAAGAAAGGCAGTGCATCCAGGCTGGACGAGTTCAGGGTGTCGTTCACCAGTTCAAACAGCGGCCCCTGCTGCATCAGTGTGGAAGGCGGAGCACGGAAATAATGTTTTTTACGCTTATACAGCTCTTCAGGCAGGTAAGGCTTCATGGCTTCACGGAACACAAACTTTTCGGTATTACCGCGCACTTTCAGATGCACAGGTAAGGTCGCCGCCAGCTCCATCACCCGGTGGTCCAGCAAAGGCACGCGGCCTTCTACGCTGTGGGCCATTTCCATCCGGTCACCCAAGGTGGTCAGCACAAAGTTCGGCAGGAAAGACTTGGCCCACAGATACATAGAGCGGTGTACCGGGTCGATCCCTGCCAGCTTGCGGTGATCGAGCTGATTGAAGAAGATACGGTAGGGTTCGACATCGCCAAATCGCTCTATCTGGCTGTCGGCATAGACGTTCTGCAGCTCTTTGAACCAGCCCGCCTGGTTGTCGAGCCAGGATACCCCGTGCCCCAGCTGCTGCGTCAGCCACTCAACGTCTGCCGGCATACCTTGCTGGGTATAACCCGCCTGATTAGCCTTCATTTTCTGTAAGATGGCCTGAACATCGTCCGGGTTCTGGCCCTGGGTGTTAAACAGCGCCATGTCGCGCTTAAAATGCGGGTAACCGCCAAAGACTTCGTCCGCCCCTTCCCCGGTCAGCACCACTTTGTTACCGGCATCCTGCACTATGCCGCTGAGGATATATTTCGCCACGCCGTGGGCGTTAAAAAACGGGGTCTCGTTATGCCAGACGGCTTTTTCAAAATTATCGGCCAGATCTTTTTGCGTCACAGGCACAGTATGGAAACGGGCACCGTTCTTCTCCGCCGCCAGACGGGCAAACCGGTTTTCGTCGTAATCTTCCATTTCACCAAACGACAGGTTGTAGGCATCAAACGGCTTGCCCGCCAGCTGAGTGGCCATCCCCAGAATAGCCGAAGAATCCACCCCGCCGCTCAGGTATACCCCAATCGGTACGTCCGCTCTCAGGCGCAGTTTCACCGACTCTTCAATCGCATCGTGCACCTGCTGAATGGCATCGGCATCAGACAGGGTACTGGCATTGAGCGTGTCCGCATCCGGGTAGTCGATATCCCAGTAGCACTGCTGGGTCACCCCGGAAGGCGTCAGGGTCATCATGTGCCCGGCCGGTACCGACTGCACATTTTGGAACAGGGTATTATTCTTGAGGTAAAACGCGCGGGTGTTGTAGGACGCCTCATCCCAGACAGCGCGGACACCGGAATCAATAATGGCTTTGATTTCAGAAGCAAAGTAATAGCGGCCCTGATCCTCGGCCACAAACAAAGGTTTCACCCCGGCCCTGTCACGCATCGCAATCACCAGGTTCTGGCGCTGGTCAAACAGCACCAGAGCGAATTCACCCCGCAGTTTTTCCAGCCCTTTGGTGCCGTACAGCTGATACAGGTGCAGCGCGATCTCGCTGTCCGACTGGGTCACGAACTTGCAGCCCTGGCGGATCAGCTCATAGCGGATTTTCTCAAAGTCATAAAATTCGCCATTCACCACAATGTGCAGGGCACCATCCGTGCTGTGGATCGGCTGAATACCGTTATCCAGGCCGATAATACTCAGCCGGGTATGGCCCATAATCATGCGCTGGTCATTAGACTGCCAGACCCGCCCTTCATCAGGGCCGCGGTGAATGATGGATTTAAGACCCTGCTCAATCTGAGCAGGTTTGATCTGATTAAGAGGATTCGCACTATAAACCGTTACAAAGCCGCACATGTTACTCTTCCTTATTAAACAATTAGTGGTATTGATTGGATGTTAAAAGTGGCGGTGCCTGGCCTTAAGCCGCTTTGCTCATTGGCTCGAGCACACGTTCATAGACACGCTTGTTGTCGTGAATCGCGGCCAGCCTGAAGTTCGAGCCGGACGTCGGGTTATAGCGAATGTTGGCCTGATCGTAGTCGCGCAGCTGGTACATATACTGGCAATAAGTGTCGTAGCTGAGCGCGGTGCGCGCAGCCAGCTTTTGCTGATTCGCCAGGGTATTAATGGCGTTGCGGTAATTCTTATTCACCGTGCCCGAGAAGAATTCACCCACCGCGCCGGAGCCGTAGCTGAAGAAGCCGATTGTCTGTCCCGTCAGATCCTGCTCAGCGTTATCAAGCAGAGACAGCAGGCCAATGTAGAGACTGGCGGTATAGGTATTACCAATTTCACGTCCGTATTGCTGGCTGATGCTGTACGCGGCATCGGTTTTATCCGCCATCTGCTCGGGATACTGGGCACTGAGGTGCTCAAAGGCTTTTTTGGCCATCTTAGTAAATGGCTGGTGGAAGCAGAGCCACTCGAGCTGATCCAGAGGCTTGCCGCCGTTGGCCAGATAGCCTTGGTAACTGCTTGCCATCACATTGAGGTAAGCATCTTTCGACAACTCGCCGTCCACCAGGGCATGTTTAAACTGGTTCGGGCGCCAGAAATCCATGATGTCGGCACTGAAACAGCCACGTTCAGCATCAATCTCAATGATGTCCGGGTTAGCCGTAATCAACATGGCCACCGCGCCGGCACCTTGTGTGCACTCACCCGGGGTGTTTTGCTGATAGCGGGCAATGTCGCAGGCCACAACCAGCACTGACTCATCCGGACGGGCACGCACCATGTCGCAAGCCATTTGCAATCCGGCCGTACCGCCGTAACAGGCCTGCTTCACTTCAAAAGCCCGGCAGTTGGGATGAATATCAATCAGTCCCATCAGATAAGCCGCACCCGACTTGGACTGGTCAACACCCGTTTCAGTGGCAAAAATGAGCGTCGAAATGGTTTTCACTTCTTCCGGTGTCATAGTGTTCAGCACATCCTGCGCCGCATTGGCCGCAATCGAGATGGTGTCTTCATCCGGTGTCGGTACAGCCATTTTTGACTGACCTATGCCATGAAGGTATTTAGCAGGATCGATCTGATGGGCTTCGGCCAGCTTTTCCAGCGCAAGATAATTCTCTGTGGTGCTGAATTCGATGCGATTAATACCGACTTTGATTGCCTTGTTCATTGTTACATTCCTTAATTTAAGTAAATAAAGTGATTAATAAATGTCTCATTGCTTGTTGGAATTCATAATAGACAAGGCAGGTAAAAATAAAATTGAAAAAAATATAAAGCTATTAACCAAAAAATTAAAAGATAAACAAATCAAGAAATAAAAACACATAAAACCAATAAGTTACACAAGAGTTAGCCATATAAAAAGAACAAAAATCAAATGAAAACGCCGAGATAAAAAAGTGAAAAAACAGCAAATAAATCATGTTAAATCATACAGC
>NZ_JASJOJ010000046.1:0-34875 GCF_038519165.1 Photobacterium sp. SP02 | reverse complement strand
GGAGTATATGATCACAGCCAGCCCTGATCGTCAAACTGATCTATTTTGTTCAAAAAACGTTCGTGATCTTGCCCTGGGGTTCATACCGTTTTGAGCAATAATATCAGCCATGAGCAGCATATCAATTTTTAACATCAGTCCTAAACACAGGGTGAGAGCACGTATGTTCACTTTTTGAACACACGTAAGTTCTCTCGGGCTGGTTGAGTAATTATTAGACACCTCATGCATTTCACACCTGTGGCAGGCGGTTAAAAATCACTCTTTTTGTAGATCCCAACATGCTTTTTATATGGTGATTTTACAACTTGTTAACTCATGCTCTCACCCTGGTCCTAAACATGGGGTATCCACACTGGCATCGACGACTTGTGAACTAGCTGGCATATCCAATGAATTGAGTAAAAAATGTTGTGTATCATAAGTGAAATTTTGCTCTCCAACCAACAACTGCTTGGTTCCTTGCACGACAAAAAGAACACTTGGTTCAATTGTACAAGCGCAAGGTTCTGCAACCACTTCCCGACGAAACAGAGACAGGTTTTCAATTAACGTAGAACGGTCTTCATTGCCTACCGTTTTTTTCTCAATAATTCTAGCTAATTTAGCCTGCATGTAACTGATATTTATATCTAACTGTTTATTCTCAGCTATCAATTCGTGTTGAGCAACCATTCGATACTCCTCAAATTTTATTTAATCAATAATAGGTTGAACCATACCTAAAGTCACCTGAAACTCCAGCCATTCGGTGTATCAGGCAAGAATTGAGCAGGATCTTGCTATCGTAAATCGAAAAAAACTGTAAAACTAAATACTCATAAAGCAAACCATAATCTTTATTTCATTACTTATTACAAATATGAATGTCGATAGCACGGATAGTAAAGATTCATAACGATCATATATTTGAACGTTTTGTGGAAGATGTATTCTGCAATGCTCGTTCAATTTATCAGGAGAAAACCATGGATAAATCCATTGAAAACACCAACATTGCTTCTCAAAAAAATGAAGCTAATGAAGGACGCAGAAATATAATGAAAATGGCTGGTGCAGGCGTTGTTGCTTTAGGTGTGAACTCGTTCGTATCAACTCAAGCTTTTGCTCAAACATCACTAAAATTAGGCAATGAATGGGACAAAAAATTTGCCAAAAGTAACAAGGTCGACCATAAAAAAGTAACTTTCAAAAATCGCTATGGCATTACACTCGCTGCCGACCTTTACCAACCCAAAAACGCCACAGGTCAATTGCCAGCGATTGTTATTGGTGGGCCTTTCGGTGCAGTAAAAGAACAATCGTCAGGTCTTTACGCTCAAACAATGGCAGAACGTGGTTTTGTCACGCTTGCTTTTGACCCTTCATACACAGGTGAAAGTGGTGGTGAACCTCGTAATATTGCCTCACCAGATATCAATACTGAAGATTTTAGTGCTGCGGTTGACTATATTGGAATGCAAACGAGCGTAGACCGTGAGCGTATCGGAATGATTGGCGTGTGTGGCTGGGGTGGTATGGCATTAAATGCGGTCGCCGTCGACAAGCGTGTCAAAGCCGTTGTGGCAAGCACTATGTATGACATGACTCGTGTTATGTCTAAAGGCTACAACGACAGCGTCACTCTAGATCAGCGCACACAAGCACTAGAACAACTAAGCCATCAACGCTGGGAAGATGCAAAAAATGGCACGCCAGCCTATCAAGCACCTTACAACGTATTGAAAGGTGGCGAACCGCAATTTATGGTTGATTACCATGAGTACTACATGACACCACGCGGTTATCACCCACGTGCAGTTAACTCAGGTAACGCTTGGTCGCAAACGACACCACTATCCTTTATGAACATGCCGATATTGACCTATATAAATGAAATCTCACCTCGTCCCGTTTTATTCATTCATGGTGAAAAAGCACATTCGCTTTATATGGCTAAAACGGCCTACGAGAATGCTGCTGAACCAAAAGAGTTAATGATAATTCCCGGTGCCAGCCATATTGATTTGTATGATCAGATGGATGTCATTCCGTTTGACAAACTAACCAAATTCTTCAAACAACATCTCGCTTAATCAATAGTTAACGATTTGGCGTTACATGATTGGTATGGGCATAAGAGCGATCTTTTGCCCTATTAACCTATAACGAATTAAATCAAACCGGATTATGTTTTATGCTCTCCGCTAAAATTAATCAATATTTTTAAACCATACGTGTTATTTAAGCACGCGAGGTACTTCTATAAAACAGAGGCATAATAAACGAAATTATGAAATCAACGACAATATATGATACATATAATGACTCCTCTTCTGATCTAGCTGATAATACTGCTCATTGGAGTGGCGTATTTGCTATGTCTTTGTGTGTATTCACACTTATCGCATCCGAATTCATGCCTGTTAGTTTGCTGACGCTAATTGCAAACGACTTACAGATCACTGAGGGAATGGCAGGCCAAGGCATTGCAATCTCCGGCACATTTGCTGTACTAACTAGTCTATTACTACCTGCTTTTATCGGCACCGTTGACCGTAAGAAATTACTACTAACACTTACTTTTTTAATGGGAATATCTGGGGCCATTGTAGCTTTAGCACCAAATTACATGACTTATATGCTAGGACGTGGGCTCATCGGTGTGGTCATTGGTGGATTTTGGTCAATGTCTGCGGCAATGGCGATCCGATTAGTACCTCCTGAAAAAGTACCTAAAGCTCTCGCCATTTTTAATGGTGGCAATGCGATGGCAACGGTCATTGCCGCACCATTAGGCAGTTATTTAGGCTCTATTGTTGGGTGGCGTGGTGCTTTTCTAGCGATTATTCCTATCGCGCTAGTCACCTTGATATGGCAATGGTTAGCCTTACCCGCTATGAAAACGGAGACAAACACATCGGGGCCTAGATATATTCTCAATACACTGAAAAACCGCACCGTTGCTCTTGGTATGGCAGGCTGTGGAGCTTTCTTTATGGGACAGTTTGCGCTATTTACTTACTTGAGACCTTTCCTTGAGACAGTGACACATACCAGCGTATCTACATTGTCTCTGCTATTACTTGCTATTGGGTTTGCAGGGCTTATTGGCACGTTAATCATCAGTTCACTTCTCAAACGGACGTTATACGGTTTACTGATCGGTATTCCCATTCTTATGGCTATGATTGCCATAGCCTTAATCCCATTAGGAAGTCATGTGTTCATCGTAGCAATACTACTCTCATTATGGGGATTGGTCGCCACTGCCGCTCCTGTAGCGTGGTGGACTTGGGTAGCAAAAGCGATGCCTGATAATGCAGAAGCCGGAGGTGGTTTGATGGTTGCGGTTGTCCAAATGTCCATCGCGCTAGGCTCTACCGTTGGAGGGCTACTATTTGATGCAGATGGGTACCAGACCACTTTTATTGCCAGTGCTACTATATTGTTAATTGGTGCTTTTCTCTCATTGAAAGCATCACGCCTACAAACACAATGAAATTTATTCGTTTATCGAAACCATAGAATTAATAAGGTTACTATTGTGAATCATCTTGTTGCTGTTAACACCGCCGAAATAAATAACCTAGTAATAATCGCGCCTCGACTGCGCTTAACGTTGATCAAACTGGTTTGATCTGATCCACTAACTCTGGACACTTAGCTAAGCACTGTTCTTCAATTCAAAATTCTCAGGGCTGAGATAGCCAAGCGAACTATGCCTTCTGGTTTTGTTGTAATCAACTTCAATGTATTCAAAAACGGTCTGACGCATGGTTTCCCTGTCCATGATTGGCTCGTACTGGATGGCTTCAACCTTCAGCGAATGGAAAAAGCTTTCCGCACAGGCGTTGTCCCAGCAGCAGGCTTTACGGCTCATGCTTTGAGTAAGTTGATGTTTTTCAATCAGATCTCTATACACATACGAACAATATTGGCTGCCCCTGTCACTGTGCACTATCACGCTTTTTGGAAAACCGCGGCGGAACAGCGCCATGTTCAGGGCATCGCAAGCAAGTTGGGCGGTCATTCGATTGCTCATCGACCAGCCAACCACGGCACGCGAGTACAAATCAATGATCACAGCCAAATAAAGCCAACCTTCGCTGGTCATCAAATACGTGATATCACCGACCCATTTCTGGTTCGGTCCTGTCGCGTTAAAGTTTTGCTCCAGTAGGTTTGGAGCCACAGGCAGCTGATGATTGCTGTCGGTTGTGACCTTAAATTTACGCGCTGCTTTGGCGACTAAATCCTGCCGTGTCATGCTGTTTATTATGGTTTTCACGTCAGCGCTTTCACCCTTTTCTGCCAGCTCGACCTGGATACGGCGAGCGCCGTAACGCGCTTTGCTCGTATCAAAAACGGCTTTGATTTGTTCATCTCGGCAACGCTGGCTCTTCAGCCGTTTGCTTGGTGCTTTCCCTGATTTACGCCAGGCGTAATACCCACTTCGCGTAACACCAAGCACCAATGCCATGGATTTCAGGCGGAACTGGCGTTGGTGCTCAAGCATGAATTTGAATCGGCTTACTTTTGATTCTTCGCGAAGTAGGTGGCCGCCTTTTTTAGTATGGCTAAATCCTCTGCTTGATCAGCCAGTTGGCGTCTGAGCTTTGCAACTTCAGCGGCCAACTCAGCTTCCCGTTGGCTGGTATTGGACTTTTTCTCAACGGCAGTACGCCAGTTATAGATTTGCGATTCATAAATTTTGAGCTGCCTGGCTGCTTCAGCAACGCCAACACGTTCAGCCAGTTTCAGGGCTTCAGTTTTGAATTCAGCGGTATAGGTCTTGCGGGTCTTTTTGGTTGTCATATTCACCTCGATAAGTCATTTTACTCACTTAACGCGGTGTCCAAAAGTATTGGATCAGATCACCATGCTAGCACCAGAGAACCCCAGAAACGAAGTTGAGCGTTTGCAATGCTTGCGTTCCTTGTCTTTGCTGGATACGGATCGGGAAGAAAGATTCGACCGGATAACGCGTCTTGCCAGGCGGCTTTTCAATGTGCCAGTTGCAACAGTGACGCTGGTTGACGATGACAGGCAGTGGTTTAAATCCTGTTGCGGTGCTGAACTGACAGAAACCAGCCGGGAAGTGTCATTTTGCGGACATGCAATTTTAGCCGATGGCCCTTTCATTGTCTCTGATGCATCTCAGGACAAACGTTTTCATGATAATCCTTTGGTCTCCGGGCCTCCTCATATCCGCTTTTATGCGGGTGTTCCTTTGGTTTACGACAATAAATACAAGCTGGGTACCTTGTGTATCTTCGATCATCAGCCCCATTCGATGGACAATGACGAAGTAAGGGATCTGGTTGACCTGGCCAAAATGGCTGAGCAGGAGTTGTCTGCCCTGCACGATGCAACCATTGATGAATTGACTCAGATATCCAACCGCCGCGGTTTCATCAGGCTCGCGACCAAGAGTCTGGAAAACAGCCATCTTCATGGCACGCCGTTTTCACTGGCATTTTTCGATCTCAATAAATTCAAAGACATCAATGACCAATTTGGCCACCAGGCCGGTGATAATGCGCTGAAAGATTTTGCCTTTCTGATTAGCCAGAGTTTTCGCTATTCTGATTTATTTGCCAGAGTGGGCGGGGATGAGTTTGTCGTACTGTATTCAGGGATGACGGAAGAGGAAACGCGGCAGACCATAGAGCGTTTTCAAAAGACGGTCGATGTGTTCAATACCCGGCAAAACCGCCCGTATCAGTTATCTTTCAGTGCCGGTGTTTACACCCTGCCGGCAGGTAAAATGATGAACCTGGACGAAATTCTGGCGAAAGCGGATTCAAGAATGTATCTCAGTAAAATGCAATCCTGATGGCTTTAATACCAACCCCAGCCGCTGAGACTGGGGTTTGTTTTGTTCTATAACAATTATTTTTTCAATGTTTTAGGTGCAGCACTGCGACTACGGATCGCTTTTTGTAATCGCATCCGGCGCTCTGCAGCAGATTGATCCGGATTATTGGTACGGCCTTTGCGATCACGGTATGAGGCTTTGGTGTTCAGCTTCTCAATCAGTGCGTCGCGTTTAGCGGGCTCATAACCTTCCAGAATGACCCGGCGAATGCGTTGCTTGATGAGTTTTTCAACTTGCAGCAAGGTCAGTTCTTCTTCGCGGCTGACAAAGGAAATGGCATGGCCTTGCTGACCGGCACGACCGGTACGGCCAATGCGGTGTACATAATCTTCGGCAAGAAATGGCATGTCATAGTTCACGACATGCGGTAAGCCTTGAATATCCAGTCCGCGTGCAGCCACTTCCGTCGCTACCATCACCCGGGCTTTACCTGTTGTAAATTCTTCCAGCGCACGGCGGCGCGCACTTTGTGCTTTATCACCATGGCAAAGTACGGCTTTGATACCGTCGAGTTTCAGCTCTGTCACCAGGTCATTGGCTGTTTCTTTGTAATTCACAAACACCAGCACCTGCTGCCAGTTCTTTTTGCCGATAAGCTCAGAAAGCAGCTCGCGTTTGCGCTCTTCATCAACAGGATAAACCACATGCGCCACGGTTTCTGCCGTGGAGTTTTCAGGCGTCACAGAAATACGCTTTGGCTTATTCGTGATGTCGCCAGCCAGTTTATTCATCATGCTGGAGAATGTCGCAGAAAACAGCATGGTTTGCGGATGGCCCTGAATACCGCTCATAATCGTGCGGATATCGCCAATGAAGCCCATATCCAGCATACGGTCAGCTTCGTCAAACACCAGAAATTCCAGGTTCGTTAACGACAGGTTACCTAAATCCAGGTGCTCAATTAAACGGCCCGGTGTGGCAACCAGAATATCGACGCCACTTTCCAGCTGCTTTTCCTGACTCGACATTTTCTTTCCGCCAAAAACAGCCGCAACACGTAATTCCAGATACTGGCTGTAATCTGAAATGTTGCGTGCAATCTGCTCTGCCAGTTCACGTGTCGGCGCCAGGATCAGCGCGCGCGTCGTAAAACTTTTTCTCGGCTTAGGATTATCGGCAATTTTCTGAATGATCGGCAGCGAAAAAGCGGCTGTTTTGCCCGTACCAGTCTGGGCATTTGCCACAATGTCCTCACCACGACGAGCAGCAGGTATCGCTTTTTGCTGAATGGGGGTCATTTTTTCATAACCACATTCATCCAAAGCGCGAACAATTTCCGGAGCAAAATTTTGTGAAGCAAATGACATGTTACATTCCTACAGACGGTATACCGAACGAAACGCTAAGCTGAGGATTCCGTTTGGTATGACTGACCAAAACCACGGATTATAGAGCAATAATCATAGCCTGTGGCAGATGATTTGAGCTTTAGCTGAAAAATTACGCAATAAAGGCGGATATCCGGCCAGAAACAACCCGGGCTGAGCCCGGCTTGTGTCACGAAAGAGGAGAGAGCAGCAGTGGCGGGTTGTCAGTAATGATGATATCGACGCCCCACTGGTAAAACTGGGCAACCAATTCCGGTTTATTCATGGTCCAGATATGGAGATCCAGCCCGGCCTGTTTAATCGCGCTCGCCAGTGTTTCGTCCAGCAACCGGTAGTCCAGATGAACACTGAAGAGTTCAAGCTTCTCTGCCAAAGTCATCAGATCGTCCGGCACGCTATCGCAGATCAATCCTCGGCGGATATGAGGCATCATCTGCTGGCAACAGGCGACAGCGTTAACGGAAAAGCTCGACAGTATCAGCGATTCGGCAGGGAAACCATTGGCCGCAATGGTGTCTGCAACCTTGCTGACCAGCAGCTCGGTGTCTGCTTCATCATGAACCTTAATTTCCAGGTTGAGCTTAAGTTGGTGCGTACGGCAGGCTGTGAGTGCTTCATCCAGCGTCAGAATGCGTTCGTTGGCAAAGTTGGTGCTAAACCAGCTACCGGCGTCAAGTGCTTTCAATTCAGCCAGATTCAGCTCACGGACATAACCACGGCCGTTGGTGCAGCGGTTCACTTTTTTGTCGTGAAAGATGACCGGGATAAAATCCGCACAGAGTTGGGTATCCATTTCAACCCACTGAATCTGATGTTTGGCGGCTTCCTGCAAGCCTGCCAGGGTGTTTTCAGGAGCCAGCGCTGCGGCTCCGCGATGTCCGGAAATCATGTGTGATCAGTACCATCAAGAAATAAGAGACAGGTGACGACTGTATCTGTGAATATGCCTCAGGATTATAACAGTTCAATGACGGTAAACGTCCAGGTGTTGTTCAGCGATCCGTTGTCGCTGCACCCACATAACTGCCGAGTTTGATGAAATAGTGTTTGCTGCAACAGCTGCACTGGAATTTATGGCTATTTTTGTTAAGAATTTTATCTAACATCGTTCGGCGAATACGCAGAGGAACACTCTTGCTTTTGCAATGTGGACACATAATCGTACTTTTTTCTATGAAATAGTGGGCGTATTGTATGCGACAAATTAATCAGTTCAGTGATTTATGTCACAAATAACTGTTGCATATGCGGCAGGGTGTAATGCATAAGTTGAATATTGGCCAAATGTCAGTCAGCTGAAGGTAAAATCTTGCTTTTGTGTTCGGAGAAGAAAAATGAAAGCTGGATATGAGTGTGATACCATTCGCCGACTTTTAACCGTGTAGCTGGCGGCGCTTCCTTTATTGACAGGGTATGCAGCGACTTTCCGCTTCGCACGATGACGATAGATTGATGAGGAATTTAGTATGAAACTGACTGTGCTGGATCAGGCATTGTTTGACCACTTGTATCGTGACATTAGAGAGTTTCGTACTACGTTTGATCTGGACATTGAGAATCCATCGACGCTGAATGAGCAAATGGACCAGTTACATACCTCGCTGGCAGTAGAAGAACTGACAGAACTGGCGGAAGCCGATTCTCTGGTTGAGCAGGCCGATGCCATTGTGGACACTGTCTATGTCCTGATGGGCCGACTGGTGCACCTGGGTGACAGCAAGGTGCAGGACAATCCGGGTATCAGTTATATGATTGACCTGTTGCTGCAAATTGCCAAACGACTCAATATCGAGTTCGTTCCCTGCTGGGACGAAGTGCATGCCAGCAATATGAGCAAGGTGTGCCGTAACGAGCAGGAATTTTCGGAAACACAGGCGTTTTATGCCAAGCAGGGCGTAGAGATTACAGGGAACCAGAAAGGCGATTACATCATTGCTAAATGTGCCAAAGATGTTGAGCTGGAAGACAAAGTCATACGCCAAGGGAAAGTCCTGAAATCTGTGTATTATCGTCCCGCCGATCTGGTGACATTAGTAACTAACTAATTGCCGAGTTTCATCTGCGCTTGATCCCTGCCACATAGGCAGGGATTTTTCCGACTACTTTCACTCACTGTCTTCGTACTGACGTACCAGCCCTTTACACTTTTCTTTTTTCTGATGAATTTCTGATTATGCCCCGATCTAATGCCACTGATTCCACCCATGCAGGTTCGCTGCCGCGACAGTTGTTTTCCATGACCTGGCCGATGATGTTCGGCGTCCTGTCGTTAATGAGCTTTCAGCTGGTCGACAGTGCCTTCATCGGGCAGCTGGGTGTGTTGCCTCTTGCTGCGCAGGGCTTCACGCTACCGATACAGATGATCATTATCGGTCTTCAGGTTGGTCTGGGTATCGCCACGACTGCGGTGATCTCTCGGGTGCTCGGCAGTGGTGACGAGCAGCGTGCCAAGCAGTTAGGTGGATTGGTTGTTCTGACCGGTGCGCTGATCGTTGTTGTCGTCGGGATTGCCATTTGGCTATTGAGAGGGTCAATCCTTTCATTGCTGAGCGCCCCGGATAATGTCCGGCCACTCATTGATGCTTACTGGCCATACTGGCTTTGCAGCGCCTGGCTGGGTGCCATGGTCTATTTTGCCTACAGTTTGTGCCGGGCCAATGGCAACACTGTGTTACCCGGCATCATGATGGTGGTAACCAGTGTTCTGAATATGGTGCTGGATCCGCTCTTTATTTTCACCTTGGATCTGGGGCTTGCCGGTGCGGCAATGGCAACCATAGTGGCATTTGCTATCGGTATGCTGGTGATGTTTCCTGTCGTGATTAAACGGCATTGGATGTCGCTGAACTGGCAAGGTTTGCATGTCATGGCATCAATCAAAGAACTCCTCAACATTATGGCGCCCGCCATGCTCAGTCAACTGATGCCGCCGCTGGCTTCCATGCTGGCAACAAAACTGGTTGCCGGTTTCGGTGCTGCTGCCGTTGCCGCCTGGGCGTTAGGATCCCGGCTGGAATTCTTCTCTATTGTGGTGGTACTGGCGCTCACGATGTCTATGCCGCCCATGGTGGGCCGCTGTCTGGGCCGAAAGGACATGGCATCCATCACCGCACTGATACGGCTGGCGGTGAAATTTATTATGGTCTGGCAGCTCGCGCTCGCCGCGATTTTACTGCTGCTGTCTGTATGGCTGCCGTCTGTGTTAAGCAGTGATCCATCCGTCAGTCAGCTTCTCTCGGTTCATCTTCGCTGGGTGCCTGTCAGCCTTGGCCCGCTTGGGGTATGTATGCTGATGGTGTCGGTGAGTAACGCACTGGGGATGCCGATGCGGGCATTGGTGATTTCCTGTTTAAGGCTATTTGCCTGTTTCCTGCCGTTGATTTGGCTGGGTGCGCATTTTGGCGGAATAAAGGGCCTGTTTATCGGGGCGATGTTTGGTAATCTTGCCGCCGGATTGATGGCCTGGCTGTGTTTCCAGCAGGGCATGCATAAAGTGGTCGCGAAATTCACACCTGCGACTATGGCAGAGCAGAATTAATACCAATCTGGATAAGTCAGTGTTCAGATCATTGCGCAGGAAAAATCGCTTAGAACAAGGTATGGATTGCAGCTCGCTGGTGGTTCTAACGACAAAATCCATAACGCAGTGATTAGCGGTGTTAACCAGCAAGAATGATCAAAGACTTATGTAGGTTGGTATAAATACAAAAGAAGACTTGGAGCAACAATGAACGGTATTTTCCCGCAGCAAAGGCATCGATTTAAGAGCATCAGTTACCAGGACATTGGGCAGGGTCCGGTGATCCTTCTCGGCCATGCTTATCTGTGGGACAGCACTATGTGGCAACATCAGACAGCAGCGCTCAGTCAGTCTTTTCGTTGTATCGTGCCGGACTTCTGGGGGCACGGTGAATCCGATGCCGCTCCGTCCGCCAGCGCAACACTGGCAGATTATGCCTGTGTGATCAATGAATTGCTGGAACATCTTGGCATAGAACAAGTGGGCGTTGCTGGCCACTCGCTGGGCGGGAGCTGGGCGATCGAACTGGGTGTGCTTGCCCCCGCGAAAGTGAAAGCCCTGGCGCTGCTGGACAGTTTTGCCGGCCTGGAGCCTGAAGTGGTTAACCTGAAATATCAGGCGCTGTTACGGGAGGCAGAATCCGCTCAGTGTTTCAGCCAGGCATTTATCGATTTCTTTACCCCTTTACAGTTCGGTCAGAATGCAGAACAGCGCCAGCCTGAACTGGCTGCGCCGTTTCGTGTACGTTTAGCGCAATATCAGGGCGATGCGGTCAGTGCGCTGACACAGGCTGGCCGTATGTGGTTTGGTCGCCGTGACAGTTTTGAGGATGCCGAAAACTTTGCGCTCCCATGCCTGTTGCTTGTGGGCGTGCAAGACAGAATTCGCTCTGTGCTGGAATCGAACCTGATGCTGGATGGTGTGACAGGAAGCCGTCTTGAGCTGATTGCAGAGGCGGGCCATTTAACCCCTCTGGAGCAACCGGAAGAGGTCACAGGCCATTTGCTGCCATTTTTCCGGCACACCATGGAATGACGTGAGAATAATTGAGGGAATAAGATGCTAGGGATTGTGATCAGACTTTTTCCGCTGTGGGCTGTGCTGCTATCCGGTTATGCCTATGTTCAACCGGCTTTTTTTGTTGAGCTGAAAACCGCGATCGTACCTTTGCTGACATTTGTGATGTTAACAATGGGGCTGACGCTGAAAACGACGGATTTTCTGGCGGTCGTACAGAACAAACGTGCGGTCAGTGTCGGCGTACTGCTGCAGTTTACCGTCATGCCGCTGGTGGCCATTGTGCTCAGCCTGGCATTGGGCTTTAATCCTGAGCAAACCGTCGGTATGGTGCTGGTGGGCAGCGTTGCCGGTGGTACTGCATCCAATGTGATTTGCTATCTCGCCAAAGGGGATGTTGCGTTATCCATCACCATGACGGCGATGTCGACCTTACTCGGTGTGTTTCTGACACCGCTGCTGACCGGCTCCCTGGCGGGGCTGAGCGTCGAAGTTCCTATGATGGCAATGCTCTCCAGTCTGGTGAAAATGGTCTTGCTACCTGTGCTGGGCGGGGTGGTGATCAATCATTTTGCAGCGGGTTTCACCCGTCGGTTTGTGCCTGTCTTGCCTTTGCTGTCTGTGGTTGCCATTGTCATGATTATTGCGATTGTGGTGGCGCTTAACGCTGACAGCCTGACGCAAATCGGGCCTGTGATTGCGCTGGCGGTGATTCTCCATAATGGGATTGGTCTGGCCGCCGGATATTATTCCTGCCGTCTGTTGGGATTCAATGAGACGGTCTGCCGTACCATTGCCATTGAGGTTGGCTTGCAAAATTCTGGTCTGGCGACGGCGCTGGCGATGAAATTCTTTTCCCCGGTTGCAGCGATACCCGGTACGCTGTTTTCAATCTGGCATAACATTTCAGGCTCAATGCTGGCGGCGTACTGGTCTAAAAAAGCCCCGGCTCAAAGCGTGGATCCGTTAGCAAGCTGAACCGACAGGGAAGATTAAAAAGCAGTCAGTGACCATCACTGGCTGCTTTTTTCATTGAGCCGACTTTCTGACTTAATCTGATACAACACCAAACGATGAGTTACGGTGTCACTGATATTCAACGAGAGAGAAGACATGCAATCAACAGTTCGTGCCCTGATGGTTCAGGGGACTACATCTGATGCAGGAAAAAGTGTGCTGGTGGCCGGATTGTGCCGGGTGCTGGCAAGAAAAGGCATTCAGGTCGCGCCGTTCAAGCCGCAGAACATGGCACTGAACAGTGCTGTCACCGCTGATGGCGGTGAGATTGGTCGTGCTCAGGCCGTCCAGGCCTTCGCCTGCGGCATTGAGCCAACGGTAGATATGAATCCGGTGCTGCTCAAACCGAACACGGACACTGCCGCGCAGGTGATCGTGCAGGGCAGGGCTGTCGAGGACATGGATGCCATTGGCTTTCAGGGCTACAAGCAATTTGTGTTGCCTTCTATTCTGGCATCTTTCGACCGCCTGCAGCAGAGCTACGACACCGTGGTGATTGAAGGGGCCGGCAGTCCGGCTGAAGTCAATCTGCGCGAAAACGACGTTGCCAATATGGGCTTTGCCGAGCCGGCCGATGTGCCTGTCATTATTGTGGCCGACATCGATCGCGGCGGTGTTTTTGCGCATCTGTACGGCACGCTTGCACTCTTGTCTGAATCTGAGCAGGCCAGAGTAAAAGGTTTTGTCATTAACCGTTTTCGCGGCGACATCACTTTATTGCAATCCGGGCTTGACTGGCTGGAGCAGAAAACGGGCAAGCCTGTGCTGGGTGTATTGCCTTATCTGCATGGCCTGATGCTCGAAGCGGAAGATGCGATTTCTGTTCAGCAGGTGGCAAAAGTAGACAAACCCCTGCAGGTTGTGGTGCCTGTGTTCACCCGAATCAGTAATCACACTGATTTTGATGCATTGCGGATGCACCCCCAGGTCAATGTTCACCTGACAGGTAAAGGGGAGCCATTGCCTGCTGCCGATCTGATTATTCTGCCCGGCAGCAAAAGCGTACGTAGCGATTTAGCCTATCTGCGTGAACAAGGCTGGGATAAGCAGATTGCCCGGCATCTGCGCCTTGGCGGCAAGGTTATGGGAATTTGCGGTGGTTACCAGATGCTGGGCGAATGGGTCTCCGATCCGCATGGCCTGGAAGGGGAACCGGGTCAAAGCCCGGGGCTAGGTTACCTGCCTGTTTCGACCGTGCTGGAGCCCGAAAAGCAGCTCAAACGCTCTCAGGGCACACTACGTCTGCCTGGCATGCCGTCGGTTGAGGTCAGTGGTTACGAAATTCACGCCGGGGTGACATCGGGTGTGACGCTGGACACAGCACCGGTTCATTTGCACACAGACAGCGGAAATCTTGCCGACGGTGCAATCGGTGTTGATGATCAGGTTTTCGGTACTTACTTACATGGCGTGTTTGATAAACCCTCGGCCTGCAGCGCTATTCTGAACTGGGCGGGTTTATCGGACTGCCAGACGCCAGACATGGATCAAATCAAAGCGGAAAACATCGAACGTCTGGCTGATGAAATCGAAAAGCATCTCGATCTGGCTGCACTTTGGCCTGAATGGAAGCATTTGTTTCAAAAGGCATAATTTTTCACTGAAAATTCAATCTGCTGCATAACAATTAAAAAGCAGAGTATTTTAAGGTGATACAGGCAAAATGCCCGTAAATATCGTCTCACAGGTCTGTGTTGGCGAATGGCATGAAAATCAGACTGAAAGTGTCAGAATAGCGTTTGTCATTCATTTTCAATTAGCGTTTGCACATGCAGGATGAAGGCGATAAGTTAAATGCCTGTTGGAGTAGATGATCGGCCTGATACTGACCATATCAGGCCACGATATGTAATTGGAAGTAAGCAGTATGCACAAAACAGACGACGTAAGAATTAAAGAAATTAAAGAATTATTGCCGCCGGTAGCCGTGCTGGAAAAGTTTCCGGCCACTGAAAACGCATCGGAAACTGTCTATGAAGCGCGTAAAGCTATTCATAATATTTTAAATGATGAAGATGATCGCTTGCTGGTAGTGGTTGGCCCTTGCTCCATTCACGATACGAAAGCGGCTATTGAGTACGGAGCACGCCTGAAAACATTGCGTGACGAACTGAAAGATCGTCTGGAAATTGTTATGCGTGTCTACTTTGAAAAGCCACGTACCACAGTGGGCTGGAAAGGTTTGATTAACGACCCGTATATGGATGACAGCTTTCAGTTAAATGACGGCTTGCGTATGGGCCGTAAACTGCTGCTCGATTTGACCGATATGGGCATGCCGACAGCCGGTGAATTCCTGGATATGATCACGCCACAGTACATGGGTGATCTCATCAGTTGGGGTGCAATCGGTGCGCGTACCACTGAGTCCCAGGTTCACCGTGAACTGGCCTCTGGTTTGTCGTGTCCGGTGGGATTTAAAAACGGTACAGACGGCAATATCAAAATTGCCACTGATGCTATCGGTTCCGCCAGTGCGCCACACCATTTCCTGTCGGTAACCAAGTTCGGTCATTCCGCGATTGTATCGACGGCGGGTAATGAAGACTGCCATATCATTCTGCGTGGCGGTAAAGAGCCAAACTACAGCGCTGAGCATGTGAATGCGGTGGTTGGTCAGCTGGAAAATGCAGGTCATCGTCAGAAAGTGATGATCGACTTCAGCCATGCCAACAGCCTGAAGCAGTACAAGCGCCAGGTTCTGGTTGCTGAAGATGTGGGTCAGCAGATTGCCAGCGGTAACAAAGCGATCTTCGGGGTGATGATTGAAAGTCATCTGGTTGAAGGTCGTCAGGATATTGTTGATGGCAAGGTGGCCACTTACGGCCAGAGCATCACAGATGCCTGTATTGGTTGGGAAGACACTGAAAGCGTGTTGCGTGAGCTGGCAGAGAAAGTCGAACAGCGTCGTCAGAAGTCATGATCTGATATCGGCGCTGCCACTCAGCGTCAGCGATGATTGAAAAAGCGAGAGTCTTGACCGGGCTCTCGCTTTTTTTGCATTCAGGTATGGCGATTGAGGTGATATCAGCCGCCCTGACCGGGCGGGTACTGTGTGAACATTTCGCTGACCTGTTCCTGTATGAAGTTGTCTCTGGCTGTCGGGGTCATGCTTTCTGTCAGCTGGCGGCGTGAAATAGAACGCCAGATGACTTTATTGGTTTTGTTATCAATTAATTCAACGATCAGCTTGCCATAGGTGTATTCACGGAACCTGACAGGGGCTGAATAGGCAATGCTGCTGTAGCCGTAACCGACACCGAATCCGAATGAGGTGCCGTAAGAATCAAAATCTGTCATTTCCCGGATATAAGGGTGAATCGTGATATCAGCCTTTGAGTCTGCTTCCAGTGCCGGCTGTAAGCCTTTGTATCTTAATTCCCGTTTGATGGTGTCTTCTAGCCGCGCTTTATCAAGACTGACAATCGACGATTTTCCGGGTTCAGCAAACTGGAAGGTTTTGTACTGGCTGAAGTCGACGTTGGCATTGTAGTCAGTGGAGACCTTGGCGCTGCACCCGCTCAGCAAAATCAGGACACTGGGAATAAATATCAGTAGTAAAGCTCTCATGCCATCTACCCTCGCTAGCTGATGGGATCGCGGTTGCTTTGAGTATAGCGTTTTGGCGGCTTCTATAATCAATACATCTGAGAATGACATTTTTCATCCGGGAGCAGTAATGAAAGTCGCAGGTGGTTGTTTTGCTGTGCTAATCATTTTCGTTGCTGCGGGTAGCCGTCTGTTGGCGGAAAATCCTGTGACACCTGCGGCACCTGTGACAGAGGGGGCCGAGACAGACATTATCAGTCTGTCGGCTCACTTTATCGATCAGACCAGAGCAAGTGAAGCCGGGTCAGACAAAGCAGAGCGAGCAGATCAGACAGAGATCCCCGGCCTTCTTTTTCATCCGCGTGACGGTTATGTGGAGTATGAGCGCATCTGGTGCCTGTCCGGTGACTTTTCAGTTACTGACTACCAAGCGCGTATTGAGGCGTTTTGTCATCGTCAAAAGGGCCGGATGGAAGGGGAATGGTGCCAGGCGGCAGATGTACCGCTTTTTAGTGCTTCCATTGCCATGATGGGGCAAAGGTGCATTCCGGCAGGTGAAACAGCGGTTGTACATGTTTATCAGCCGCTTACCAGCCCGGACTCTGCCAACTGGCAGCGATTTGCTGATGTCATGGGCTATCAGGCGGCAAAGAAGTAGCTCCTGTGTGGCACCGGGCAGAGTTTCATCATCTACCAGCTGATTTTATCAATCAGTCAGGTACACTGATCTGGACTGACCAGATAACAAACAAGGATGTAGCATGTCAAACTGGCAACGGCTTTTGGTAACAGAAGAAGAGGGTATTGTAACTGTCTCGCTAAACCGGCCCGATAAACTGAATGCGCTGGATATCAGTTTATTCAAAGAACTGGATAGCGTCAGCCGGTCTTTGCGTAAGCGAAAAGATATTCGTGCCATTATTCTGACCGGTGAGGGCGGTAACTTCAGCAGCGGCCTGGATGTTAAAAGTGTGGCGACCTCGCCGAGCAAGGTCCTGGGGGTGCTGAAGAAATGGATGCCGGGCAATGCCAATCTCGCCCAGCGGGTATCGCGCAACTGGCGCCGAATTCCTGTGCCAGTGATTGCCGCGATAGAAGGCCGCTGTTATGGCGGCGGCATGCAGATAGTGCTGGGGGCCGATTTTCGTTTTGCCACACCGGAAGCAGAACTGTCTATCATGGAGATACGCTGGGGCCTGGTGCCAGATATGGCGGGCTTGCTGTCACTGCGCGAGTTGGTGGCAAAAGATGTGGCGATGAAGCTGACTATGACCGGCGAAATCGTCTCCGGCTCTCGCGCCCAGCAACTTGGCCTGGTCACGGAAGTTCATGATAACCCGCGCCAAGCCGCGCAAGTGCTGGCTCAGCAGTTTTGTCAGGCGTCGCCAGATGCGATTGCTGCCATTAAATCCACCACAACCAGCAGCTGGTCACGCAGCGAGCGGTATTTGCTGGCCAGAGAAACCATCAGCCAGCTGAGATTGATCCTGGGGAAGAATTTTCACATTGCCGGATACCGGCAGCGTAACAAAGCGGATAAACCCTATCGGCAACGCCAGTCGTTTTGGTAACAAATCCATGGGCTTATCTGTTCAGCAGGCTTATACTTTCTAAAGACCCCTCTGAAGGAGAGCCTGTTGGATCAAAGTGACAAAGACGCTATCTATTTTATTGGCGCGGTCGTCGTGGTTTGTTTTGCCGTACAAGTTGTCAATGTACTGCTGAATGGCTATCTGCTGGATTATGGCTTGCTGCCAAGACACCTTAACCATGCGATAGGACTGTTAGCCTATCCGTTTATCCATGGCTCGTGGGCACACCTATTCAGTAATATGGTGTCATTTTCAGCCCTGGCTTATCTGGTGTCACGTTCAGGAACGGCCAGACTGATCTCTGTCTTTATGATCAGCTGGGCGGTCAGCGGGGCTGGCGTGTGGTTATTTGGCCGCATGCATTACCACATTGGCTTAAGCGGTATTATCTACGGACTCTGGGCGTACCTGCTGGTGTATGCCGTGCTCAGGCGGAGCTTAAAGTCGATGGCTATTGCTTTGATTGTGATGTTTTTTTACGGTCCGATGCTGACGGGGATCATTCCTGCACATAGCTGGATAAGCTACGAAAGTCATTTGTCCGGCGCGCTGGCCGGTGTGATGGCCGGTTATGTGTTTGCCCGGCGAGATAAAGCCAAAGCCATAGCAAATGTTGAACAATAAGAGGACGACGCATGTTAATTACCTTTCACTCCCAAGCCAGTGCCAATATCACCATGTTTGGCGATGTGGCAAAACAACTGATTCATATGATGGGATACTGCGAAAATATTCCCGGTATTATTGATGTCGATGACGTGCCGCAAGCGTTGTTAAATCTGCAAAGTAAGTTGGCAGAAACAGAAAAACACGAAGCGGCTCAACAGGCTGAAACAGAAGCGGAAGAGGATCCCTGGGAAGATAAAGAGCCGCAGATCAGTATGATGACAAGAGCCCGACCGCTGATTGAGATGCTGGAATCTGCCATCGCGGATGAGGTTGTGGTGATGTGGGAATCAGACGACTGATTCACTCGACCAGATGAAGTGGTGCGAAAGGATCGTCGTCCGGATCGTTGCGCCACAGGTATTCTGCGTCAATGGCAACCTTACGGGCAGCTTCCTCTCCCATTAAAAAGGCGATGAGACCAAGCGTCATGTCCAGACCCGCGGCAGTACCGGATGAGGTGAAGGTGTTCTCATCCTGAACCCATCTGGCGACAGGTTGCCATTTCACGTTATGGTTGAGCTCACTGACCCAATGATACTGGTGTTTGCTGGTGGTTGCGGCTTTGTGATCCAGCAGCCCGGCCTGAGCCAGCAGCGCCGATCCGGTACAGACGGCGCAGCGAATTCTGGCTTTGCGGCCCTGGCGGCTTATCCATTGCATCAGCTGAGGGTGATTCAGACTGGCTTTGACACCTTTACCACCAGGTACCAGTAACAGATCGCAGAACAGATCGTCATTAAAGTCGGCCTCGGTCATCAGACTGACACCCTGCTCGCTGATAACGGCTGAGGCGTTCTCAGAAACCAGAGTCACTGTGATCTCCTCTTCGAGCGCGCTCAGCAGCGTCAGCGGGCCACTGACATCCAGCAGGCAAAATTCCGGAAACAAGGGGATCGCAATACTGATTCCACGCTGTTTGTCTGGGGCAAGGGCTTCTGTCATCCTGTCACACTTTAAATTGCTCAACCTAACGTAAAGCATAGTTGTTTAACTGGTTATCCAAAAAAATCCTGCCAAACCTGATGTAAGATTTTCTATGATAAGGCAGCGCCGGAGACAAAGGCATAGTGCAAATGACGGCCAGACTATCCATTCGAAGCTACTCCCTGGTAATGCGTGCTCATTTACATGCGTATCATCAGTTAGTGCTGCCCCTGCATGGCAACATAAGCATGACATTGCCTGGTTACTCAGGAAAAGTCGGGCCAGGGCAGTGTGTGGTTATCCGGGCTGAAATGACGCATGAATTTAAAGCCGATGAAAAATGCCGTTTTCTGGTTGCTGATTTGGACAACTTGCCAGAGAGCATGCAGCAGTTAACCCGGCCGGTGTTCGCGAGCTCTCCTGAACTGCTCGCCTACTGTCAGTTTCTGGAGCTTCAACTGACACAGTCGGCACAGCCCGGTTTGATAGAGTCAATGTCAGCGCTGTTTTATCACTTATTGCAGAATCAGGTCATTCCCGCTTGTCGAGATGGCCGGATAAGTGAAGCCGTACGTTTTCTTAATGAAGATATCAGTCGAACGCCGTCCCTTGGCGAACTGGCGGCACTGGCCTGCCTCAGTCTCAGCCAGTTTAAGACGCTGTTTAAACAGCACATGGGGATGACGACGGGGCAGTATTTGCTCACTCAGCGCATGACAAAAGCCAAAGCATTGCTGGCGCATTCTGACTTGCCTGTCTCGCTGATTGCCGAGCGGGTAGGCTTTACGGATGTGTCAGCATTCAGCCGTCGCTTTTCGGCTTATTGGGGCGAAACGCCCCGACAGATACGCCGGCGGTGAGAGTCCGGCTTCTGGCAATACAAAACCGGCTTTTCAGCAAAAACGGCGAAACAATTCTGCGCTAATTTCTTACCTCTTTTCATCAATGAGGCAGGAAAAAGTATGGATATTTGCTGGCAGGATTTCGACAAAGTGGATCTCAGAGTCGGACAGATCATTGCCGTTGAAGCTTTCCCGGAAGCAAGGCGGCCGGCGTATAAGCTCTGGCTGGATTTTGGTGAGGACATAGGCCAGCGCAAAAGCAGTGCGCAAATTACCGACTTGTATGACGCAACAACGCTGGTTGGTAAAAAGGTAATGGCAGTGGTCAACTTTCCGGCCAAGCAGATCGGCCCCTTTATGTCGGAATGCCTGGTCACCGGATTCTACCGCGAAGATGGCTCTGTCGTGCTGGCGGTGCCGGATCAGGATGTTCCCGTCGGTGCGCGGCTCGGATAAAGCGGCCAGGACAGACAGCGGAGACAGTATCCACTGTCTGTGGGCGATTTATGGTTTGTGGACTCTGCCCAGATAGAGGTAGGTGTCGTAGTCGAAGGTCAGCTGTCCGTCGACCTGGTGAGTATGAAATAAAGCCGTCAGGGCATCAGTGAGCGCATAGTAAGCAGCGCTGTCTTGCGGCGGACAATAAGACGCTGAACGCACTCTGCCAATAAAACCGTCTAAATCGAAATATTGCCGGTATTCAAAGGCCAGCTTTTGCATTTGGCCATCGGCAAAGAAATGGCTGAGATCGCCGTCGGTCAGATTCATGTGATTGACGCTGGTGTAATCCGTGCCGTACTGGGTCAGCAGGTCATCATAGTGCTGCTGAATCGGTGTGCAGAGCTTGCGCTGATTCCAGATTAACGCGAGATGCGCGTCTGGTCTGGCAATGCGCTGAAACTCGCTACGGGTTTGCGCATTGCAAAACCAATGGAAAGATTGGGCGGCGGTGATCAGATCAACCGACGCATCAGCTAACCCTGTGCGTTCAGCGGGTGCGGCCAAACTGGTGTAGCCGGCGTATTCTGCCAGTTGCTGATCAGCTGCAAACCGCATGGCGTCATTGGGTTCAATGGCGCTCACCTGAAGTCCTTTATCGAGCAGCATTTTTGTCAGTATACCGGTACCCGCGCCAATGTCGGCAACGTGCGACTGGCTATCGAGATGGGTTTGAGACATTAACGTCTCGATCAAGGCCTGCGGGTAGCCGGGGCGATATTTCAGATAGTCATCGACCCGGTCTGAAAATCGTTCTGTATTCCTTGTCATTGCAGATGATTCCTTGCATTTAGTGATACGATTACCGGTTACTGAACCAGTGTCAGCCATTGTGCTGGCGTTTCAAACATATAGGCGGGATGTTCTGTTTCCAGCTCCTGCTCTGTCGCCAATCATCAGGGAATGCTGACTGATAGTGAACTGCTGCCGCAAGTCTCGCAGTTGCTGCCATTTTTCAATCCCGACATCGCCGCCATTAATAAAATCGAACAGACTATCCAGGCCGAACAGCGTCAGAATTTGTTTAGCGAAATCAGTCCGTTTTGAAGTGCAGATACCCATGCGGTTTTTCTGGTTATGCAGGGCAATCAGGGTGTCTTTTACGCCGTCATAAAGCCTGTTTTCAGAATAACCTATGTCTGCATATCGCTCACGGTAGCGGGCCACCAGATCGGCGATGAATTGTGGGTCATGATTGCCGGTTAACGCGATAAAGGTTGTGTCCAGCGGTGGGCCAATGTAGCTGGCTATCTCTTGCTCGGGCAATTCGGGCAGTCCGACATGGGCGAGGGCGTAATTGAATGATTTAACGATCCCCTCCTTGGGGTCACTGATGGTGCCGTCCAGATCAAAAATCAGAATGTCATGCTTCAATAGTCAGCCCTTCTGCTGCAAATCGTCACAGTTAGAACGATTTGTTGATACCCGGTGTTATTTGGAAATATTTTGCATCTGATTGTATATGATAAATGCGTGCTGGTCAGCATTCGCGAACTTGCGTAACATGGACAACAGAACTGATTGATAAGGAATTTATCATGCCTCAATTAGACTGCGTTGAAGTCAATCCTAAGGTCAAACCCACTGCTTCTGTTATTTGGTTGCACGGATTGGGATCGAATGGCCATGATTTCGAAGCCATTCTCCCTGAATTAAAGTTACCTGCTAATTCCCCTGTGCGCTTTATTTTTCCTCATGCGCCGTCGCTGCCTGTGACGGTTAATGGCGGAATGGTGATGCCGGCCTGGTACGATATTCTCGAAATGGGTATCGGCCGGAAATTGGACAGAGAACAATTGCTGGAATCTGCCGACAAAGTGGCGGATCTGATTGACCGTGAACGTGGCCGGGGCATTGCGAGTGATCGGATCATTCTGGCCGGCTTCTCTCAGGGAGGGGCGGTGGCTTATCAGGCCGCGTTAACCTATCCCCACCCGCTGGCCGGCTTGCTGGCGCTGTCCACCTATTTTCCGACCGCTAAAAGCATTGATGTGGCACCGGCTAATCGCCAACTGCCTATCGAAGTGATGCATGGCAGCTTTGATCCTGTGGTGCTGCCGACCATGGGGAAAGCGGCAGTAGAGGATTTACAGGAGCTGGGCTTTCATCCTCAGTGGCGGGTTTACCCCATGGAGCATCAGGTGTGCATGCAACAGGTTAAAGATATTGCAGACTGGCTGAAGCACACCTTAAATATCGATAATTAACCTTGCTCGTTCGCCCGGCCTGTTATTAACCTGACAGAGCCGGGACTATTTCCCGGCAATTTTACTGGCAAGCAGTCCCTGCAGCTGGTAGATATTGGTTTTGCTGCCAAATTCCATACCGATTGGATCATGCTGACCTGAAATCCAGATTTTTAACTCTGCGTCTAAATCAAAGTTGCCCGTTGATTCCACCAGAAACATGGTTATCGACTTATAAGGTATGGAGCGATATTCCACTTTTCGCCCTGTCATACCTTGTTTGTCTATCAGCAATAAACGGCAGTCGGTCAGGATCAACATGTCTCTTATCAGTTTGTAGGCCAGCTCAATCTTTTCATTGGGCCCCAGAATGATCTGAAGCTCTTCTGTTGCTTCAGAAATCGCCATTTCACCGGCATTGCCCAGTAGTTTATCCAGTAGCCCCATTGTGTTTTCCTTTTTTATCATTGAGTTAGTCAGTAATTTGCTTTGTGTGACGCTGATTAAACAATACGCATCAATGCAGAAATATACCAGTTCGGTACATTGACAGATCAGAGGTGGCTTGTATATTTATACAGTTCTTTTTTGTTGTTCATTAACCGGAGAATGATAATGCAAAAGGAAAAGTTGTCGGCGAACTGGCTGGCTTATGTCGAAGTAAAGGGACCATACGGTGAGAATTATGATCCAGCATTAAGTACCTTGTTTGGCTGGGCGGCGCAGCAAGGGTTGCAGGGAGGACAATGTATTTTCGTCTACCTTGATGATGTGGAAAAAACACCACCGCAAGAATGCCGCACCCGTGTCGGTATCACTGTGCCTGAAAGCACCCAAGTAGAAGGCGCGATTGCGCTGACTCATTTACCGGGTGGCGATTACGCAACGTTACGTAAAGAAGTGACGGATAAGACGCAATACGGGATGTACTGGCAGCAATTACATCAGGAGGTGGCAGCTGACAGCAATATGCAGTTCGATTATGAACGGCCGTGTTTTGAGCTTTACCACAGTGTTGATGAAGAAAATGATATTTGTGATACCAGTTTCTGTATTCCGGTTAACTAGGTTATTACCTTTGTCATCGCAGCCACCCGCCCAGGTGAAATGTCGGGGCTGGTGGCTGAAACTGGATGACGGTATACCAGAAATCAGAACAAATCAGCGTTTATCTAAATCCATGTATTCCAGCATTTCAGATAACTGCCGGTTGCGTTCAGCCGTGAGCACTCCCAGCCAGTCCTGAATGGTCAGGTTAGTGTTCAGAGAAGCCAGCATCATTGCGGTTTGTTCTCGGTAAATCAGCCAGGCTCTTTGTACACTTTCAACATCCTGCGCGGTGACTTCCAGGTTAAAATCTTCAATCGGCCCCATTTTCAGGCGCTGAATCAGGTGGTCATAAGTCTGGCTTAATGTGGAATCGGCTTCATCTAACGATGGAATGTCTTCTGGCTGGCTTCCCGCTAATGTGTCCAGAATTTGCGACAGGTATCTGTCGTTTTGGTTAGCCACAGATTCAATACGAAAAGCTGTATGGCTGCTGCCACCGTGCAGCTCTTCGTGCATGGCTCTGTGCTCAAAGAAGTCTTCTGCCATTCTGACCGCATTTTTGATGGTCTGCTGCTGAGAAACAGAAAGCTGCCGGATAGCGGTTTCCTGGCGCTGTTTTCTCTCAATGTGTTGTTCACCGGCAAAGCGATTGGCACAGAATGCCGAGCCAACACCGCTAGTGATGTATTGGCACAAATCAAATGTGAATGGCTGGTTATGTTGCCAATGATCGAACGCATCCTGCACGGCATACTTCTCTTCTGCAGGCGCGAATCCGCCTTCGCAGATGAGCTGTAGCGTAAGCTGATTTTTTTCTGTCAGGTGATACGTTGAACCCGTTGAGACCTTCTCTGCTATTTCCCACACTTGGTACAGTGTGTTATCAGCCTGTGCCAGCAGATAAGCCTCCCGGTCTGCCGGCGTTAATGCTGCCAGCTCGATATGACCCACTTGTGAACACATCTGTTCAGTATTGAGTTCTGGGCGATTGTCAGCCAAGGCTGAAAACGGGTAAATAACGGAAAGCGTAATAAGAGACAGGGCTGAAGCCTGAATTAAAGGGATGCCTTTGATGGTGTGTCCTGACATGGTTATGATGCGATGGAACGTAAAGAATGGCGATAAGATCGCAGGTTGTTCGTGAAAGAACAAGGGGTGAAATCAAAAATAAGCCGGAAAATGGCAAAGCGTTGGCCTGATGCGATTCGGGTCATAGAAAAAAGTCGCAGCAGGCCAAAAACAGGCAGCCTGGTTACTGAGCTTGCGTCAGTAATTGTTCGATACTTTGCGTCAGCTTAGGATCGTTGGGTTTGGTCGTACTGGCAAAAACGGTGAATACTTTGCCATTGCGATCGACCAGATATTTGTAGAAATTCCATTTGGGTGTGATGCCTGAGTCGTTGGTCAGTTGCTTAAACACAGGGTTGGCGTCGCTGCCACGAACAGCACTGCGATTCATCATGGGAAACGTGACGCCGTAATCCAGATAGCAGACTTTTGCCGTGTTTTCTTCATTGCCTCTGTCCTGGAAGAAGTCATTGGACGGGAAACCGATAACGGCAAACCCCTGGTCTTTGTAAGTCTGATACAAGGTTTCGAGACCTTCATACTGAGGGGTGAAACCGCACTGGCTGGCGGTATTGACTACCAGCAGAACCTGACCTTGAAATTGCTGGCATAAATTCACGGAATCAGCGCTGTTGAGTTTAGTGAACTCATGATTTAACAATGGCGGACATTCAGGTCCAGCGGCTTGCACAGTGGTGAAAGTCGCTGACGCCGAGGCAAGAACAGTCGCTAAAATCAGGTGTTTAGTCATTGAGCGGAGCATAAGTGAATCCTGTCGTGTGAATCAGCCACAGCCGATAGGCCATTTAAAGCTGTATGTTGATAAATTCTAACGTCTTATCGCAGCATTGCGAGACATTCATCAGGTTTATTTGGCATGCAGTAAGAATTGATGCACAAAGTCTTGCAATCCGACAGACAAGCTTTAACGTGTGGCAGTTATTGATAGATATCCTAATTATAGGAGGGCGTTTGAACAGACAAAAAAACAGCGGATGGCAGCGACTGCTGACGGCTTTTCAGTCCGTGATGGACTATCAACAGAGAATCTGGGTCGTCAACGTCCGCGAAAGCCGTTTCCAGGATGAGTCATTCATTGTGAGTGAAGACAGCTTTACAACCCCGCTCCAGTGGATGAGCAAGAAAGGTTACAGCGAAGCGATGCTGAGTGACGTCGAGAGCATGAAGCGCTCTCAGGTGCTTGAGTTTACATTAGGCGATAGCCAGCATAGTGTCATGCGGGTGAAATAATCGGCTTTCTGTTGTCTTTGTTTTCTTTGTTCTCTGGTGCTGTTCAAGACAGGTGCTGTTTAAATCATTCTGCTTTCTTTAATCTTCTGAAAAATAAGTCAAATTCATAAACTATCAAACATTTATCCTTTCGAAAGTGCGCATATTTATGCGTTCTTGTGCTCGATTTGTTATAAAAAAGTTATGATATTGATCAAATTTATAACATAAAGAAGATAAAAAATGCTCGTAGTCGCAAATACTAGATGCAGTGCAATTGAACTGACTGTTGCACCACATCACAGAATAGTATTGATAACTAAGAAGAATGACTATGAAGACACTTTCGACCTACCTCACCTTTGCATCACTCCTTGCGGCGGGTTCTGCTCAGGCCGCGTTGAGCGATTACAAAGTCGTATTGGTTCATGGTTTCCAGCCTGGCCAGTTGCAATCAAAACCCGACAGCAGTCAGGTTAATCTGGACGGTGCCTCGTACTGGCAAGATTATTGGCAATCCCGTGCCGATGCCCGTATCGACTGGCCATCTCACGAACGGATTACGGGAAAAATATCGACAGATTACGTGTGGCCTAAGTTGAAAGCGTTTTCGGAACAAGGTTTATGTAAACCGGGGTGTGTGTTTGTCACCCATTCAACCGGTGATCTAGTGACACGCTATCTGATTGATAACCAGGAAAACTGGTTGGAAAATGCCGATCTGGAACCCCTTAATATCGTTGCGACATTTGATTTTGCGGGTGCCGGAGGCGGGTCTGAATTAGGTGACATGGCAGTGAATGTTGCTGAAGGCAGCGGTACATGGAACAGCATGCTGAAATACGCGGTGTCCTTGTGGCTGGGAGAAATACCCAGCAGAAACAATACGGGCGTATTGAACGATCTTCGCGTTGCTAATGCGCGTCAGCTTGCCGTCTTGCCGGACAGCCGTGTTCCCAGAATTCGATTTACCGGCGACAGCAGCGATTACCTGGGGGTCACTTCAGGGTATCTGCCCGGTAATGATGACGGGGTAGTGGCCAGTCATTCCGCTTGCGGTGCCAGTAACGCGGGGGATTTTAACAGCTGCTCGGTGAATGTGGGTTATAACGGTAAGCTCGCGACACAGTCTCGAGGTGTCAGCCAGTTCATGCCTTATCACTACCCATTGCTGATGGGAGAAGGCTATAGTCACAGCGGCCTGATCGATAATCAGCATGAAGGGCAAGTCACAACGGCTGCGGAGCAGGTCAGCTTGCTGGATGGAAAAAGTGTCCGCGTGAATTATACCGATGAGTGGTACTGGCTAAATGGCGCCTATTACCGTTATGTCGATGGTTCTGCCAACCTGACTATGTCTGAAATTGTGCATTCTTTCTTATGATCTCTTCATGGCTTTGGCGCAGGTCAAAGCCATTCTCTGCAGGTTAGCTATGAAAAAGAAAAGGATAATAGCTGTCGTGTTTTCGGGCACAGCTGTTTTGATGTTTGCCATCTATAGCGTTTGGCCAACTCAGCACACGGATACGGAATCTGTGCAGGTTGCAGCCAGAGAAACTGTTAGTACCAGTAATATGGCCGCTTTGGTGGTGACCCGGTCAGCAATAGTGAAACCCCACTTATCGGCTTCAGATGACAGAGAAACCGCACCTGAGCAGAAGGAGATAACGCTTCCTGTCGATATGGCTGAGCAGTTTGCTTTGATTTCAAGCGTATACGCTGCAGAACTGGTTTATCCGTCTTACTCCAAGCCGTTATCGGTTCAGGATACTCAGTGGCTTGAGCCGAACCGGTATGTACCGGTGCAGGCGCCCGTCATGGACGGTAATCATACTGCGTCGTTATCTCCTGATGCCTTCCGGCATTTTTATCCGGCCCCCGTGAACCTGACGGTGCAAAGCAACTTGCCGGTCGAGTCGGTATCTGTTGAGTTAATTGATATAGACACACATCAAAAGCTGGCCGCTGAACAATCATTGGGCAATAAGATTGTCTTTGAGCCTGACGAGGGCTGGCCGTCAGAGATACGTGCCAGGGCAAATATTCACTTCACAACCGGGTCAGACATACTCACCGCTGATTTTCGCTATTACGTACCGGTAGCAGAAATTGTTTCGGTGGGTAAGCCTGTTTCCGAGCGTGCTGATGTGAGCATTCCGGTCACCTTGTTAGTCAAGCGTGAAGGGATATACCGTGTCAGAGCCAACCTTTATACACTGAGCGGGAAGCCTGTCGCCGTTCTGACCGCCAGGCAATCGCTTTCCACAGGTGAACACGCTTTAACACTGAAAGCGCACAACAGTGTCCTGTCCGGCACAGATGACTATGAACTGAGAACGTTTCAGGTGGAGAAAATGTCGGGCCTTCCCGGCGAAAAAACGGAATATGGCATCAGCCAGAAACCCGTCTGGCCATTGGGCACCATAGACGTGTCTCTGTTGAGCCATGAACCGTACACCCCTACACCAGAAGAGCAGCAACGCATGCAGTTTTTGCAGTCTGCCGCCTCAGACTGAGGCGGGCGGAATGTCACTGAGAATCCAGTCAAACAGCAGGGACAAGGATGCATTCGGGGTCACGTTCGGCCGAACCAGATAATACCGCTTACCTGAAGGCACACTTTGCGGGCAGGGCATGATTAACCGGCCTGCATCTAAGTCCTGCTTGGCCAGTTCAACATCGCCCACCGCGATACCAAAACCCTGAATGGCTGCGCTGACCGTCAGATCGAGCGTGGCAAACCGCTGGTTCTGGATGGCGTGTTTTCCAGCATAGCCCATGTGTGTCAGCCATAACCGCCAGTCGGTATGCTGTGGTGTCGCATGGAGCCAGGTATGCTGACTGAGCAACTCCGGCGAAACGGGCAGTTGAGAGTGCTGAAATAAAGTTGGCGAGCACATGGGTGACAAGTATTCATCAAACAGACGAAATGCTTTCACTTCTTTGTGGGGAGGTTGCTCGTCATAACAAATCGCCGCATCGAAAGGTTCGGATGAGAAATTCACGCTGTGCATGATGGCAGAGGTTAACTCGACATCAATGTCGGGATGGGCCTGCTGGAATGACATCAGTTTTGGCAGCAACCAGGAGGTAATACAGCTGGGGGCTTTCAGCTTGATTTGCTGTTTCTCATTCGACACCTGATCGACCGCCTTTTGCAGTTGGGTCATGACCTGCTGCACCATGGGCAAAAAAGCCTGCCCTTTGCTGGTCAGCGTCAGCCCGCGGGCATGGCGCTGAAACAGTCTGACTTTCAATTGTTCCTCTAAAGCCAGAATCTGGCGGCTGACGGCACCTTGAGTGACATTCAGGTGCTTGGCGGCCATCGTGAAATTCAGGTGTTCAGCGGTTATCAGGAAAGCCTGAAGTTCTCGGGTAGAAGGTAGACGCATCGTGAATCAAACCTCTCAAGCTATGCGTTTTTGTCATGGCTAGTATGCCGACTTTTCGATTCTTATTTCAATTTTATTTGTTTAATTTATGTAAAAGGAAAATATAAAGATTCTCAGGTTGAATGTTTAATCATAAATCTGGGCTTAATTTTGTTATTCATGCATTGCGAAGAGGTGTGTTGTGACGTCGCTAGCTACGAAATTAGTGCCAGAGGTAGTAAAAAACCTCATACCCTATCAGTCTGCTCGCCGCATCGGCGGTAAAGGACATATCTGGCTTAACGCCAACGAGCTGGAGCAGAGTGAGCGTTACGGCGAATCAGAGAGTTACAATCGTTACCCTGATTTTCTTCCGCACGTTATTGAAAAAGCCTATCTGGAATACAGCGAAAATGTCATAGGTGGCGCAGCGCTGCAATGTCAATCGCTGGCGGTTCGCGGGGCCGATGAGGGGATCGATTTATTGATTCGGACATTTTGCCAGCCGGGTAATGATCAAATCATTGTCTGCCCGCCTAC
Source organism: Photobacterium sp. SP02 (assembly GCF_038519165.1). NCBI lineage: Bacteria > Pseudomonadati > Pseudomonadota > Gammaproteobacteria > Vibrionales > Vibrionaceae > Photobacterium > Photobacterium sp. SP02. The sequence continues at coordinate 4,614 of NZ_JASJOJ010000046.1, read as the reverse complement.
CTATGCAATGTATGAGTTCTGTGCCGATTCAATTGCAGTGAACACAGTGAAAGTCTCTTTGGCAGAGGACTTCAGTCTGAATGTGGAGGCGATTACCCCTCACCTGAAAGACAGTAAAATTCTGTTTTTATGCTCGCCTAATAATCCGACAGGTAACGTTATCCCTCACAAGCAAATCGTGGCTTTGCTTGAAGCGAGTAAAGAGTCCACCCTGGTGGTGGTTGATGAGGCCTATATTGAGTTTGCACCGCACACCAGTGTGGTTGATCTGATTGCCGATTATCCGCATCTTGTTGTGATTCGCACCCTGTCCAAGGCTTTCGGACTGGCCTCGATCCGAGTGGGATTTTTACTGGCTGATACGAGTGTGATGGATTATGTTGCACGCTTGATTCCGCCTTATCCGATAACGGATCCAAGTGCGCTGGTCGCCAAAAAAGCGCTACAGGAAGAAGGGCTTGCGGCCATGCGTCGTCAGGCGGATGAGCTGGTTTCCATTCGAAACTGGTTTGCTGAGGAAGTGGCAGGGCTGGCTTTCGTCGAGAAGGTGTATCCGTCTTCCACCAATTTTGTTCTGATTAAATTCAGTACCGACGATTGCCTCTATCAGTACCTGCTGCAAAAAGGCATAGTGACCCGTAATCAGGCTCATGATCCACGACTGGCTCGCTGTGTACGTATTTCTATCGGTACCCGAAACAGCATGCAGGAAACACTGGATGCGTTAAAAGAGTATCCATTAAATTAAAGAATAAACACGACAGTGTAAGAGGGGACAACAATGAAAAAGCAACTAGGTCTGGGTCTGATCCTGGCAACAGCAATGATGGCGAATGTTCAGGCAGCGGATAAACCGGTACGTTTAGCATCCGATTTTACTTACCCGCCATTTAACTACAAAGACGCGAATGGCACCCCGAAAGGGTTTGATATTGAGATTGCCGATGCGCTCTGCCAGGAAGCGAAACTGGACTGCGTTTGGGTCACGCAGAGCTGGGACGGCTTGATTCCGTCGCTGTTAGCCCGTAAGTCAGATGCCATCATGGCTTCCATGCGTATCACAGAAGAACGTAAGCAGCGGGTATTGTTTACCGACAAGTATTATCAGACTCCGGCCCGGTTTGTTGCTCGTAACGACGCCGGTATCAGCATAGATAAAGCCGGCCTGGAAGGGAAAAAGATCGGTGTTCAGCTGGGTACTATTCATGACCGTTATGTCACTGACATGTATGGCGATGTAGCGAAAATTCAGCGCTACACAGGGCAGGACGAAGTGTATCTGGATTTGTCGACCGGCCGTCTCGATGCGGCATTTGGTAACTCGGATCAGCTGGCGCTGGCATTTCTGGATAAAGAGCAGGGCCAGAATTTCGAGTTTGTCGGTGAAGCGGTAACAGATAAAGCTTACATTGGCGAGGGAACAGCCCTGGCCCTGCGTAAAACAGACAAAGCCCTGGCGGAGAAATTCAATAAAGCGATTCAGACCATCCGTGAAAATGGGACGTATGACCGGATTGCCGGGAAGTACTTTAAGTTCGACATATACGGTGAGTAAGGGTTGACGTTAATTCTCTGAGAAATCCGAAGCTGTTGCTTCGGATTTTTTTTGCGCTGGGGTTGGGGATCATTAAAACAAAACGGATCGCTTCGATTCAGCGAGGGACGATAAACAAGCACTTTCAGTAAGGCGGAAAGTATGTCGCGCTTGAGTTTGGTGATCCGCTTGCCATTGCCTGACGCGCGCCAGACACTCTTTGTTGGCCCAAAGAGTGCCCAGAAATGCCTACTTGTTCGTTGGTGTTGTCCGGGGCGGTTGTAGGCGCTCCCAGCGCCGACAACCTAAAAATTCGCCCTGAATTTTTCCCTTGGGGAGAGGCCAGCATCCAACTTATCATTTCTGCTTTTAAAGTACACACCGAAAGCGGGTTAAATTAGCTATAATTCAATAGTTTAATGTTATTTCCGCTAAGGCGGGAATCCATGCAGCGAGTGCAATTCTGTGGCTTCTTTGTGCTGGGTAAGTGATCGATGTCGTTTTTCTCATTAGCTTATACGTGGCTGATTTTTGGTGTAAGTCATGAAATACAGAAAAACAAATAATATCAATTGGGTAGCATCAGGCAATTGAGTAAGATACACAACATGATGTCATGTATCTTACTGATATACTTATCTGGTTAAGTGTGCTTGGTTGAGTATAATCAAATGCTTAAGTGATTTTTTGATTGAAATTGTTTTATGACAGAGTTATACGACATGGTGTCGTTGAATAAAATGTTAGGCCTTGAAGGAATACTGATGTTCAAACGAACGGAATATCATACAGCTCATCAATACTCTTCCAACCACCGGAAGCAGGTTGTCGACAGTGAGTTATGTGGTTGCTTTTACTGCCTTAAAGTTTACCCACCTTCCGAGATTGTGGAGTGGGTAGATGAAGATGAAAATGAGGTAGGACAAACAGCACTATGTCCCTATTGCGGTATTGATTCTGTTATTGGATCGGCATCTGGCGTTTCGCTGGATAAACAATTTCTTACCGAGATGTATAATGTATGGTTTTCTTAACTTTAGAACATTCGGTGTACTGGCCTAACAAGCGCAGTCACAGTCGGCCACTTCGTGGCCTGGACCTCAACCGCTGCGCGGTTTTCGGCCTGTGCTGCGAGCGTTAGGCTACAAAAACGTGAATCAGGAAATATGAAATTTTTGAAGATAATTGCAGGAATACTCGCGACGATACTTCTAGGAGCGATCGGAAGTGGTCTATGGGAAAGGGTTTTATCCCCAGCCTTAGACGAGCTATCACGAGCTGCTATTCGACTTGTCGATGGAATTTACACGGGATACTTGGATTCAATATACAAATCAGCTGCCTACGATCTTCCAAATATTTATCAACAAAAAATTGCAGCTCTCATACTTATAATTGTAGGGTTAGTATGGATTGGCACGCTAGTTAAAAATTATAACTGGTGGGAGAAGCTTATTGCTCGCCTACCGGAAGATAAGTGCTCAATATTATCAACAACTTACACCACACTATTCAGGGCATATTCTTTTCTAATCGCTCTGTCGCTGTTCACTATGGGTATGTTTCTTATCTCAAAGGCCGATTACGTGCAGAAGACAAATGCTTATTCTCATCAAAGCCTTGAGATTCTTCACCCTTACGTAGGGACAGAACGGTATCTGATGCTGAAGTCAGAGTATTATCGAGTTACATCCTCATCTTCATTCGAGAAATTCAACTCGCAAATTAAAACCTTAGCCAACAAACACCAAATCATGCTACCTGAATTCAAGGTGGTCGAATGAGCCTAACAAATAGCTCCACCGGACAAAATACTCGCTATGCTCGCATTTTTCCGGTGAGCTAGGCGTTATATTAATTAGTAAGGAGATTCGATTATGCCGATGATTCCAGCATTTTGTGATAACTGTGGTACTCCATTTCCATCCGGCATATTTGTCGAGAATTGCTTACAAATGACAATGACTGGAAATCGTTCTGGCCCTTGTCCGAAGTGTGGTGGTATGGGAAGTGTTCCTGACGGGGTATTCAACGTCTTAGGAAATGCAATTGAAATAATAAATGCACCGAGTAAAACGATAGAACAATTACAACGTTATGCTCAAGTACTTGATGAAGCTAAGGAGCAGCGACTATCGCGTGAAGAAGTAAAGCAAAAGATTGATGAAGAAGTCCCAGAATTTTCATCTGTCAGCCAATACCTTCCTAAAAGTCGCTCCGAGCTGTATGCATTTCTAGCTTTAATTGTGTCAATTTTAGCCTACGTAACACCTCTCATGATGTCAGACGACGGGATGTCAGAAAGTGATGTAGAGAGTTTAATTAATAACTCAGTGCAACAAATGTTAATGCAACAAGAAATAGAACGCCTTAAAAGAGAAAATAGAGAGTTAAAAGGTTTTGAGTTTTCTAAGCCATCTAGAAACTCTGATTGCCCGTGCGGTTCAACAAAGAAATATAAAAAATGCTGTGGTCAATTAATATAACAAATAAGGATACGTGTCGCGCAGCCGACACTTCTATCCGGGTGTTGAACAAGCCCGGACAGCCTTATTAAGCAAATTGTTCGATTGGCATTCGGTGGGGGTTGCGCCCGCGGGTTTCGTCAAGACGAGCGTAGCCGGGAAGTGACCATAGTGTGTTTCACTTCAATGGGTTACCGCCTGAATTCGGTCTTGCGTTGGCTTCCTCCTAGGTGGTGCCGATCCCCGGGAAGAGCCATTGCGGGTGGCGGTGTGAGCGCCAATGCTGGCGCATGACTGCCAGGGTCCGCTCGGGCAGGGGTACCCGCCGGTCCTTGCCGCCTTTTCCTTCCCGGACATGGACCTGCATGGTATGGGCATCGATATCGGCTGTGGTCAGGCTCAGCCCCTCGCCGAGCCGCAGCCCGAGGCTGTAGAGGGTAAAGAAGAATACCTGGTAACGGGGCTGGCGGGTCATGGTGATGAGCAGCCCCACCTCGTGGGGCGTCAGGAGATCGGGCAGCCGGCGGACCTGCGGCGGTTTGACGATATTGAGCCATGCCCACTGTTTGTTGAGGGTATAGCGGTAGAAGAACTGCAGGCCGTTGCGGTCGAGTT
>NZ_JASJOJ010000045.1:0-35235 GCF_038519165.1 Photobacterium sp. SP02 | reverse complement strand
CTTTTTGGTTGTCATATTCACCTCGATAAGTCATTTTACTCACTTAACGCGGTGTCCAAAAGTATTGGATCAGATCATACTGATTCACTTGGCTATCACTGGAGAACATATCGGGTTGTGATAATTTTTTCTGCATGCTGATTGCAGCAAGTCTGGGAACCGCTCAAACCAATAGGTAAAGTCAAAATTTCATCACAACTCGGGAAAATAATATTCTAATTCATGCAGTAGGAGTTCTTTAATGATTCTATATGAATCTGATTTTTCACTTGAAGATTCAAATAAAGACAAGCCAATACCGGGTAAAGGAGGTAAATGTTGATCGATGATAACCAGTGAATCAGGTATACCTGTATTTGTACGGACTGTGATCCCTAATCCTGCTTTTACTGCTCCCCATATGCCGTGTAAACTTCCACCAGAGACTGCAATCTGCCAGGAGATATTTTCTTGGTCAAGTGCTTGAATTGCTGTATCTCGAATGATGCAGGGTGACTCTACTAAAATGAGCGGAAGTGGTTTTCCGGAATTAATGTAACTATCAAAATCAAATGCAGGACTTCCTACCCAGTGCTGAGGTAGTGTTTTTATTAAAGATCGCTCATGAACTTCTTGAGGTGATTCCCAGCATAATGCAAAGTCAATTTTATTCTGAAGTATTTCCTCTTTAAGAATGCTATTTCTACCTGACTGGGCATAGATCTGAATGTTCGGAAATTTTCTCGAAATTTGACTCAATAATTCAGGGAGAAATTTATCACTAAAATCTTCTTGTACCCCTAAACTGACTTTCCCAAGGATCCTCTTTTGATGGATGACTTGCAGGGCTTCGTCATTCAGAGACAGTATTTTTTTTCCATAGCTAACTAATAACTCCCCTTGATCCGTTAACTTGAGGTGTCTTCCTTCTTTGCAGAGAAGTTGTATACCACATTGATGTTCCAGTTTTTTTAATTGAGCACTGACAGCAGATGTCGAGCGTGATAATCGTTTGGCTGCAAGGGAAAAGTTACCTAATTCAATACCAGTCACGAACGTTCTTAGTGCTTCAAGATCAAGGGAGTCAGGACGCTTCATCATATTCCTGTTTTTATGGATGATGAGTTCAGAATGTTTTGATTTTATAAGGTTTCATGAAGCGTCACAATCTTCTAATCACAGAGAAGCACATCGGAGGAGGTATACGTGGCGCAACATTTGAATAAAGACTCACTGGCTAAAATTGCTCCAAAACTGGCAGAGTTTACTGAAACAACATTATTTGGAGATCTTTGGCAACGGAAAGAGCTTTCACTCAGAGAAAGAAGCCTGATCACGGTAAGCGCTTTGGTTGCGATGGATAAATATGCCCAATTGCAGTGGCATATCCAGTTTGCGAAAGAGAATGGATTAACTGACGAAGATATTGTGGAAGTCTTCACTCATCTTGCGTTTTATGTGGGTTGGCCGAGTGCTGTCACAGCATTAGAAACGCTGAATATTGAGGATCAATAAAATGCCATTGACTCGAATTGTTGTTCAGGTAGGGCGTTCGGAAGCAGAACTGAAAATCTTATCGGACATTTTGCATCAAACACTGGTTGATACATTTCATGTGCCTCCAGATGATTGCTTTCAATTGATTGATGAATATCCATCAAAAAGATTGGTCGTGAATCAGCATTACCTGACTGGAAAGCGCTCATCAAAATATACCTTGTTTCATATCACAGCGGGAAAACCTAGAGACCAAATGACGAAAGCGAGATTTTATCAGATGCTGTGTGACAGGTTAGTTGAACGCATGGATATGTCGCCGGATGATGTCATGATTGTCATTCAATTCACGAACCCAGATGATTGGAGCTTTAGCGGTGGGGAGCTTTTCAGGTTACCCAGTGACACTGAACTTTCCTAAGCTCTCCTTTGATATCCGTTCACTTTAAGCGTGATAAAATCAGCCACCCGGCTCAAAACCGAGTGACTGATTTTTTGATTAGAGCTAGCAATACTCCCTCGCACTTCTCTGCCGCATCCAGATCTTTCCCGACAAATGCCGACACAATCGCCCCTTCTTTCATCAGACAAATTGCGTCTGTTAAGTGCTCCGCTTTGTTGTGAAGGTGCTGCTCAATCAGCGCCCGGACTTTGCGTTTGTGCTCGCTGCAATAGTCAGCAATCGCGGTGTTTTCTTCGCTGAATTCAGCCGATGCGTTGATAAAGAAGCAGCCGCGAAAAGGGCTTAAGGTCGGCACCCGGCCATGGAACCAGTCGCTCAGGCCATTGAACAGGCAGGTGATCACCTCTTCATCGTTGTTTGCCGGCGCTAATTGCTGCTCCAGCCATGTCATAAAAATCTCGTCGCGCGCTGCCAGTGCCGCGAGTATGAGCTCGTCTTTACTGCTGAAGTAGCTGTAGAGCGTTTTCTTTGCCACCCCAGAGACTTTCAGCACTTCGTTGATACCCACAGCATGAATACCCTGGCGGTAAAACAGGGTGAGTGCGGTATCTGTCAGCAGTTGTTTTTTGTCTGTTTTCAATGACCTTGTCGTACTCATGCATCCTCCTGATCTGAAAAGCATCTTGACATCAGTAGACTGACTTGTCTACTCTGTTTTTGCTTGGTAGACAGATCGGTCTACCACTTATCAAAAAGGAGTACAACATGAATCAATACGGGATTGCACTGTTATCCGGACTGGGCGCGGCGGTGGCTATCGGATTATTGTCGCTGGCGGAGAACCTGACCTCGGCCGGACTGTGGCTGATGGCCCCTTTCGGTGCGACGGCAGTGTTGGTCTTCGGGGTGCCGGACAGCCCGTTAGCACAACCCAGAAATGTGATAGCCGGTCATTTGTTAACGGCATTTATTGGGGTGTTTTTTGTCAGCTTTGTTGGCGTCACGCCCTTCACTCTGGCGCTGGCTTCAGGCCTGGCGGTCTCTGTCATGTTGCTGACCAAAACAACCCATCCGCCAGCGGGTGCGAATCCGCTCTTGATCATGCTGACCGGGCAAAGCTGGTCGTTTTTGATAACGCCGGTATTGATTGGCGCGGTTGTCATGGTGCTTGTCGGCCAGCTGGTCAATAAAGGTCTCTGGCGCTGGAGGCGACAAGCCTGAACGCGGTGAAATGTCACTTTTATGGTGAAAAAATGTCTCTTTTTGCGCTATGAAACTGATTCAATGGTTAATAGGATTGAGCCAACTCATTAATCATTCGATTGATAACGATACCTACAGGAATTTGTTGTGTCTGATTCTCTTTCTTACGTGCTGATCAATAGCGTTGAACTGTTTGCGGACTATCAGCAGCCACTGATAGAGCTGCTGAAACTCAGCCAGGCTGACGATGCTATTTTAGGTTTTGATGCCGGCTTTGATGAACACAAAGCGAGCCGGTATTTATCTTCACTGGAAAGAGATATCGCCAGTCAGGTGCTGCAAATTCTGGTTGGGGTGAAAAATGGCACAGTAGTGGTTTGCTGTTTCTTTAAGAAAAGCCATCAGCAAACCACCAGGCATATTTGTGATCTACAAAAGGGGATGATTCATCCCCATTACCGCAGCCAGGGATTATTGGAACAAACACTGGCTGCGATAGCACAATCGTGCATGGCGCAGGGTGTTGAACTGCTCACACTGGATGTGCGGGGTGGTTCGAAGGCTCATCGAATCTGGAACAAGTGTGGGTTTGAAACCTATGGAATCCTGAATGATTACAGCCGCTATCAGGGGCAGTCATTCGACGGGCATTTCATGAAACAACGCACGGTTGATCTCTGGAACCGTTTTAAAACATTCTACAAACAAGGAAGTCAAACTATGTCAGTTGGCGCTGAACTTATTCATAAAAAAGATTTTCGCGAAATAATGCGTGAGACATTAGAAAATCATCTGACCTTAGGTCACCCGCTTTTTAAATATCTGCTGGATGAAAATAATCCCAACCCGGATTTATTAAAGTTCACCACTTTGCAGGGCTATCAGCTCACCAAGCATTTCCTGACGTATATTGAGCATTTGTTCTTTCATTGCCCTTTGCCAAAACACAAGCGGGCGCTGTTGCACAACATGTATGAAGAAGAAACCGGCCGGTTATCCAATACCAAAAACCATGTTGAGCTGATGCAGGATTTTATCAAGGCATTAGGCATTTCGGACACTGAGCGTGACGCGGCTATTGCATTGCCACAGACTCAGGCACTGATTGATTATCGCTTGATCGCCTGTAAAAACCCGGATTTGTACCACATAGGTGCAGCGGCCGTGATGGTCGCCAGTGAAGGGCAGAACCTGGAAAGTGTGGGCGACGAAGCGCGTCACAATATTCTGGGTAAAGTGTATGACCTCAAAGAAGCCGATTTGCTGTTCTTCTCTGTCCATCAGGAAGAAGATGTCGGCCATGTCCAACAAGGTCTGGCGCTGCTGGCTGATCTCTGTGATACACCGAAAAAGCAGCAGGAAGCGCTTGAAGCGATTAATACCACCTGCGAGCTGTTTTATGGGATGTATCAAGGGGTGTATGAGCACTTTGGTTATGACAAAAAAGATCAACAGGTGAAAGCGGAGTCGCTTCAGGAGGCCTGATGGATATATCCCGTAATAAACAGATCATCGCCATTTCCGTTGGCGTGCTGGTGACCTTCTGGGCGTCATCGATTAAGGGCAGCTATCAGGTTTACTTCCTGGATTTAGCCAGCATGTGCGGATTGGGACGGGGTGTCTTCTCGTTAACCAGCGCCTTGTTTGGTTTGTCGATTGGCATATTGTCCCCTGTTGTCGGCTGGATATGCGACCGCATCGGCCCGGCGCTGACCATCTTGTCTGGCGCAGTGGTTGCGGTGTTTGTCTATCTGCTGATGGCCGTGTCATTCAACTTCTGGCTGTTTCTGGTGCTGTTCGGCGTGCTGGCGGCCTATGCACTAACGGCGATGACCTTTGTGCCGCTGGCGCTTTTGGTCGACCGTATCTTTGACAGTCAGAACAAAGGCATGGCGTACGCCGCCATCACCAACGGTACAGCGATTGGCTTTATGGTGCTGTCGCCATTCTGGGTGTGGCTGAATACCTTTGTGATCTGGCAAGACATCAGCCTGATCATCTTCGGTGTGTTTGCTGTGGTGATCTTGCCTGCCTGTATCTGGCTATGCCGTGTTTTCCCACGCCGGGAGTTTGTCTCTGAAACAGCTGCCGAGAGCCACGAAGATGATTTGAAATGGCATCAACACCTGAGAAAACCACTGTTTCTGTTGCTGGCGCTGTCATTCGGCGGTTGTGGTGCCTCAATGGCTTATGTCGATGTGCATTTGGTTCCTATGTTACAGGAACGTTTTACCGGGGGAGAAGGGGAGGCCACCATAGTCGCTTCATCGCTAAGCGTGCTGGGTGCCGCAGAGCTCATCGGCGCGTTTTTAGTGGGTTATTTACTGCGTTATTCAGCACCGGCTTTGATGCTGTCTCTGCTTTACGCGGTCCGTGGTGCTTCTATGCTGATTGTGCTCTCAGCAGACAGTTTACTGCTGTGCATGATCTTTGCCGTGCTGTTTGGCCTGACCTATATGGGCACAGTGATAGTGACGTCCCTTATGTGTCTTAAAGCCTATGGCGAGAAAGTGAAAGGCAAGATTTTTGGCTGCCTGTTTACCGTTCACCAGGTGTTCGTCTTTGGCACGGTATGGCTGGGCGGCCTGTCTTATGATGCGACGCAAAGTTATTCCTTCATCACACTCGCGGTGACCGGGTTGTGCTTTGTCTCTGTCGCAATGGGGCTGGTTTTTTACTTCTCTGATGCCTTTAAAGAGAAACCGCAATCGCAGGTTGTTACACCATCTTAATAGCCGACTCAATGATGAAAGGAATAAAAAGCATGGAGCAATCAACCCGAGCAATACACATGGGGTTTCCTTCACTGGATGACTCTCATGCCGCTGCCATTGCCATGACATCGGCCTATGACTTTACATCGGCGCAGGAAGCCAGTGACAGGTTCAACGGGGTGACAGAAGGGAATATTTACAGCCGTTTTACCAACCCATCGGTCGAACATTTTGAACGAAAACTGGCCTCGCTGGAAAACGCAGAATCCGCGGTGGCCTTTGCCTCTGGCATGGCCGCTTATCTGGCACTGGCCATGACGTTTCTAAAACAGGGCGACCATGTCGTGCTGGCCAGCGGTATTTTCGGTACCACGACTCACCTGTTTCGTCAGTATTTTGGCCAGTTCGGTATCACGGCGACCTGCGTGGATCTCGATGATCAGCACGCCTGGCAAGCCGCCATGTGTGATCGTACCCGCATGATACTGGTTGAGTCTCCCACCAACCCACTGCTGAAAGTGGCGGATTTAACCTGGTTATCCGGGCTGGCAAAACGTAATAATGCCTTGTTGGTGGTGGATAACACTTTGCTGTCTCCGGTCAACCAGCGTCCGTTAAACCATGGTGCCGATCTGGTGTTGCACTCAACCGGTAAATTTATGGACGGGCAGGGCAGAACGGTTGGCGGTGTTATCGCCGGAGGTAAAGACGTGATCCAACCATTGAAAAACTATCTGCGCAGCTCCGGGACTTGCATGAATGCCTTTACGGCTTGGGTGCTGAGTCACGGTCTGGATACGCTGACAGCCCGAATGGCCATGCATGAGCAGAACGCCAGAAAGGTCGAAGCCTGGTTGCGTCAGCAGTCTTGTGTCAAGCAGGTATTTTCTACCTTCAGTCATTCACATCCGCAGGCTGAGGTGATTGCCAAACAGCAAACCGGCCACAGCCCGGTGATCAGTTTTGTTGTTGAAGGCGGTCAGAAAGCGGCCTGGCGGTGTATTGATGCGCTCAATCTGGTGGCCCGCTGTACCAATATTGGTGATACCAAGTCGATGGTGACCCATCCGGCCTCGACGACCCACTGCCGCTATTCTCAGGAAGAGAAGCAGCAGTATGGCATCTCAGACGGCCTGGTCAGGCTGTGTGTCGGGCTGGAAGCAAGTCAGGATATCATTCTGGATCTGGGGCAGGCACTGGCTGCCTCTCAGGTAACACATTCACTCAGGGAAGTTGTATCGCTGTCATGATGAACACATTTCGTAAAGCCGCTCTTTTGGTTGCCTCTGTGCTGGTAACCAGCACAGTCAATGCGGCGCAGAGCCACACGGCAAACACTTTGTATAAACACAATTATGTGGCTTTTCAGTCCGGTCAATCAGCCGATAATCCGGTGACTGTGGCTGCACGTTTCACCAAACCTGACGGTATTGAGGCACCGCTGCCTGCGGTTATCATAGTGCACGGTTCCGGTGGTGTGGATGAACGAGGCGAACTTTACAGCCAGGTACTGAACAGGCAGGGCTTTGCCACATTAGAAATCGACATGTGGGCTGCCCGCGGGCTGGAAGGCGGGCTGTCTCGCCCGAAGCATGTCAAAGACACGCTACCGGATGTGTATGCGGCGATTGATTATCTGAAATCCCGCCAGGATATCAATGCCAGCGAACTGGGCCTTATTGGCTTTTCCTGGGGCGGTGTGGTTGCCATGCTGATGGCGGGCGAGCAGGAATCTGGCTCGCTGAAAGCCTTGGTGGCCAATTATCCTGTGTGCTGGGCCTATAACAAGGTGCCAGGTTATCCGTTTACCGGTATTGCTGCAGACCGCCACCTGATGATCCTGTCTGGCGAAGAGGACAAATATGATGGCCCGGATGATTGCAAGACCTTAGTCAGCCAGTTGCCGCAGTCTAACCAGTCCTTGGTGAAACTGGTGACACTGCCCGGCGCCACTCATGCTTTTGAGTTGCCCAGAGCAGAAAGCCTTTTCTTCGACCCGTATGCTTTTCAGGGCAAGGGAGGAAATGTCCCCATCCGCTATAACCCTGAAGCTACCAAACATGCTCTCAAACTGGCGTCGCAGTTTTTTGTTACCCAGTTGAGCGATTGAACAGGTATCTCCCTGTACTTTCGGCCGCCGCGTCTACTTTAGCGGCAGATTCTTTTGGCAGGGTTTTATACTTTTTCTTCCAGGCGGCCCGTAATGAGCTGGCCTGGGGGAAACCGGACTTAAACGCAGCTACCTCAATGGTGTCACCATTTTCAATGTAGCATTTGGCTTCTTCCAGTCTCAGCTCGACCAGAAATTCCCGAATAGTCAGGCCGGTGGCGTTTTTAAATTCCCGCTGCATATGGCGGGAAGAAACCCGAAAAGCGTCGGCGATATCGGCCAGTGCCAGTTTTTCATGCAGCCTGGCCTGCAGGTAATCCTGAATGGAATGTACCAGCGGTGAAATGTGACTGCGATAGCTGAGTTGTTTGGATATCTGCGGATCGTTTGCCATACGGCGACGATAGACCACCAGCTCCCGTGCCACTTCCATGGCAAACCGGCTGCCGCTGATCTCTTCGATGAGTTGCAGGGCCAGATCGATACCGGCCGTCACACCTGCCGTGGTGTAGACCTGACCATCCTGTACAAAAATCCGTTCCGGTAACACGTCAGCTGCAGGGAAGTGCTGCGACAGCGCCTCTGTCAGCTTGTGGTGCGTTGTCGACTGACGGTTATCCAGCCAGCCCGATAATCCCAGTAAAAAAGCCCCGGTGCAAATACCGAGAATCCGGGTATCGGCTTTCGGGGTGTGCCTGAGCCATTCAATGCATCGTTCACTGGCCTGATTGCGGTATATCCCTTCATGGTATTTCGAGGCACACACAACCACTATGGCATTATCTGGCAAGGCAGACGGTAAAGGCTGTATACCGCCGAGAGTGAGCCCCTGATGACTGCTCAGGGAATTTTGATCACTGATGAAATGCAGATTCAGATCCATGCCATAGCTGATGGCTTCGTGAAAAGCCTGGCAGGGGCCAGCCAGATCGAGTAAATGCACGTCAGGGGTCAGCAGGAAGTAGATATCAATCGGGGTATTATTCGGGTTGGCATGCTTCATTGCCATTCAGTCCATTGAAGGTGTATTCAGGAAACAATGTACCACCCAGCCAGACAGAGTGACTAGTGCAATTGAAGGAGTATGGTAGTCATGTGAAATAACACTATGATTTTATTCAATGTAAGGTCGAGATATGGAAATGGAGAAGGCCGCTGAACGGCATCTGGTGAAATATATTTCTTATGTTAACGAGTGTGCCGCCAATGGTATTAAACAATATCAGGCAGCAGTCAGTCATCCTGAAACGTACCTGAAAAGCAGGATAGCGCATGCCGAGGGTTTGGGGTTGCCAGAGGGCTGGCTACCTTCGACTACGTTTTTTTGCATCAGTCACGGTGAGATTGCTGGTACGATTCGGGTCCGAACTGGCAGCAACGCTTATGTCGAAAATGTTATCGGACATGTCGGCTACGAGACACGCCCGACTGCCAGGCGGCAAGGTGTCGCCAGTTTCATGCTGAACTGGGTATGCCGGCACTGTTGCTCTCAGCCCCTCATTATTACTTGCAGCGCTCAAAATACCGCCTCGCGAGGTGTCATAGAGCGCAACGGCGGTCGGTATTTGGGATCTTATACCGATGCAGAGAGTGGCGAAACCGTATTACGATTTCAGTTATTGCCGATAATTACTGATATGTCTGAATGTAAGGGTAGAGTGTCCGATTAGAGATATGTATTTCTAAGCTGACCTGAGACAATGAATACATACGTACAGCGTATTTTTCTACCATCTCAGCGAAGGCAGCGCATGATCTACTTATTTCCCTTATTGACGGTTTCAATTTGGGCAGGGAATGCCATTGTTAACAAACTTTCCTACAGCGTAATCGATCCGGGAGCGATCGCCTTTTACCGCTGGTTTTTTGCCATGCTGGCACTGACACCTTTTGTTATTACCTCTGTTATTCGTCAGTGGTCAAACATCAAACCGCATTTGTCGAAGCTGGCATTGCTGGCGTTTCTGGGCATGGTACTGAACCAGTCGCTGGGGTATTTTGCCGCACCGACCACCACAGCCACCAATATGGCGCTGATTATGTCACTGGTTCCTCTGATGAGCATGTTTCTGAGTGTACCTATTCTGAAACAAAAGCTATCGCCACTGGCAATGGTGGGTGCTGTACTGTCGCTTGGCGGGCTGGTATTGATGCTAAGCCACGGCGATCCGTCTCAGTTGCTCGCACAGGGCATTAATCAGGGTGATGGCTTACTCCTGCTGGCTGCGTTCGTGTATGCGCTTTACTGTGTATTACTCAAACGCTGGGATATGCCCCTGAGTAACTGGCAGTCTGTGTATGTTCAGGGCATGTTTGCCGTCCTGTTCCTCCTGCCTATGCTGTTTACCAGTCAGCGGGTAGCGATTACCGGCGATGCATTACCTCTGGTGTTGTTTGCCGCGATTCCCGCATCTGTGATTGCGCCCTGGTGCTGGATGAAAGGGATCAAAATGCTGGGCGCAGACAAAACAGCCATGTTCATGAACCTGATGCCAGTGATCACCGCTATCATTGCCAGTGTTGTACTGAATGAACAGCTGGAAGCGGTGCATTTGATCGGCGGCGGTATGGTGCTTTGCGGGGTGGCCGTCGCCCAATTGAGGCTGAAAGCCCGCCGGAGCAAACTGGTGACGGCATAACAGCGAATCAGCCAAAGATAGCATTCAGAAAGGCAGCGGAAACGCTGCTTTTTTATGACCGCCATTTGGGGGAATATGCATGTCGCGCTTCAGATTTGGCGTAGTACACAGCTGAGAGAAGCACCGAGCTCAAGCGCGACATACCTCCACCCTTTACTTATTGCCGCACTACATCGAAGACACCCCATCCACCACACAAACATTTTTGCCAGATGAATCAATAATTCCCCACTTCTTCTTGTTAAGTGAACTATCAGCCACTAGTATTCAATCGCTATCAAGGATGAGAGTATCAATGCGCCCAGGGAATCCACTACACAGAATGATGATTGTTGCCAGCCTGTTGAGCTGGCTGTTGATCATTGCTATGCCTGTGGTCAATGCCCATCACCAGCCTGCGGGAACCTGGGCCAGCTTGTGTACACTGGGCGGTTTTAAACTCGTCAAACTGGCCGATGGTAAAGATCAGCTCAAGCATGATACTCAGGGGCACTGTCCCATCGGTGTTTTCAGCCTGGCTCATATTGATGACAGATGGCTGGGGCTGGGTGAGCCAGGGCTCGAACAACCAGTCAGCGCCTATCAGTTCACGCCTCGCCAGTGGCACTATTTTCTTTCGCCTTCCAGAGCGCCGCCAGCGGTTTAACCGGGATAGATCCGTCTGATCCCCGGCTTACGCATTTCCCAAACATTTCTCTATGCTGGTTGTTTCTGCCTGACAGACAGAAACGGTGTAATTGTGCGTATTTTTCGTACTGGAAGGAAACTCAATGACAAATAATAACGAGACTCTGGCGCAGCAGGATAAGCTGCTATCACCACAACGTAACGGCTACATGACGGCCTGGCGCTGGCATTTTTATGCCGGTTTGTATGTGGTGCCTTTTTTGCTCATGCTGGCGGTAACCGGCCTGATGATGCTCTACGCGGGGACGATTGATAGTATCCGTTTTAAAGACCTCCTTTTTGTCGAGCCGGCTGCTCAAAGTCTGCCTGTCAGTCAGCAGCTCAATGCTGTTCAGCAAGCTTATCCCCAAGCCACAATTAATCAATATTTAACCCCTAAGCAGCCTGAAGATGTGGCGCGTTTTGCGGTAGTGACAGCAGATGGACACGGCTTGTTCGTGACAGTGAACCCTTACACAGCTGAAGTGTTGGGCTCGCTTGATCGCGATAACAACCTGTACACGCTGGCGAATGAAATACACGGCACGCTGCTTATCGGCGATATTGGCGATCGCCTGATTGAACTGGCGGCGAGTTTCGCCGTGATCCTGATTGTGAGTGGCGCTTACATGTGGTGGCCGCGAGACAACGCCAGCAGAGCCGGTGCGCTGCGTGTGCGTATGACCAGCGGCAAGCGTACGTTCTGGCGTGATCTTCACGCGAATATTGGGGTCTTAACGTCTGTGTTTTTACTGCTTTTTCTGCTGTCGGGTCTGTCCTGGTCGGGAATCTGGGGAAGTAAAATGGTTCAGGCATGGAACAGCTTTCCTGCGGAGGTATTTGGTGATGTGCCACTCTCGGATGTCAAGCATGCCGACATGAACCACGGCGAACTGGAAGAAGTGCCGTGGAACCTGGAGCAAACGCCTGTGCCTGTGTCTGGCTCACATGCCGGTCATCAGGGTATGGCGGGCAAGGTGAATCTGGAGTCGGTTGTGTCGTTTGCCAAACAGCAGGGCTTTACGTCATTTCGTGTCAATCTGCCTAAAGGTGAGCAGGGCGCATACAGCGTGCTGCAAAGCACCATGAGTAACGATATTAACGATGCGACGCAGGACCGCACCCTGCACATCGACCAGTACACAGGCAAGATTCTGGCAGATATCAGGTACGAACAATATTCCCCGATGGCGAAAGTGATGGCGTGGGGCATTGCGCTGCACGAGGGCGACTTTGGCTGGTGGAACAAAGCAGCAAACACTGTGCTCTGCCTGGCATTCATTGTGATCAGCCTGAGTGGTATCGCGATGTGGTGGCTGCGCCGACCGAAAGGCAAGCATATGCTGTCTGCCCCGCCAGCACCGAAAAATATGACGCTGTGGAAAGGCGCAACGGTGGTGATTGCCATTCTTGGAGTGTGTTTCCCGCTGGCAGGGATCACGATTTTAATTGTGCTGCTGGCCGACCGTCTGATCTTCAGCCGGGTCCCGACACTCGCGCGATTCTTTGGGTAATTTTCATTTCCCTCCCCCTTGAAAGGGAGGAGGGACTGTCCGAGTAGTGTAGTCCATAACAGGCATGATTTTCGGATCATGCAGCTAAATTGAGCCAGTCGGGGATAACCTGCCGAAACCAGCTCAGATATTGTTCCGCAGACGCTTTTTTTCGGTCTTTCAGCAGATTTACCACCTCCACCACAATCCAGGCTTTGGCAAGAATAAGGTGCTTTATCAGCGTCTCTTGCACAGGGAAGTATGCGCCAGATACCGGTTAGTGATGGCTTTATAAGCGGTAATGTTGCCCATGCCTTTTACCAGTGGCGCTAAATCTATCGCTGGACTGCCCTGACCTAAGCGCTCCCAGTCGAATAACACCAAATCACCATTGTCTCGTTTGCCCCAATTACCAGCGTTACTGTCGCCAGACAGACAGGCAAGCGGGGAGAAAAGAGGTTCAGACTGCTCTCTCAGCTTAAGTAATTGTGTTTCGCTTTGGCCTGAAAGTTGGAGATGTTCTAATGCTTGGAATGTATGCTGAGCTTTCCAGTCATGTAGCCGTTTTGGGTGCTCGGGACGAAGCGAAAAGTGGTGAACAGCAGTTAACTGTCGAAAACATCTTGGATCGTCTTGCAGCTCTTCCAGAGAAACTGAATGTGGAATGTATTCGAGTTGAAGTACACGGTTGTCGGTATCGCAATGGTAAACTGCCGGCGTATTTACACCTAACGTGCTCATCTGCGGGGCAATTTGCAGGTAGAAAAGCAATTCAACGTCACTGGCATTGATCTTTTCTATGTGATGTCTGCCTTCCGTTTTCCTGAGAAAGACCTGAGCGCTACCCATTTGAGTGAGTTCTTGCATCATCGTGATACCTGATGTTTGAGGGTTTTCTGAATAACCGGGACGACAGATACCGTAAACAGAATCATGGCACAGAGCTATGCCATGGTTAACCCCCAATGAGTTCTATGTGACGTTTTATCGTCCCGGCGCATTCTGATGCTGACAATCTGTCAGTGTTGACGGTTAAATCATAGCTGATGCCTTGATGCACACGGGAAGCTTACTCAATGGCAGAACCTGGGAGCCTGTCCCCCCGCTTCCTTTCACGCAGTCTGAGCGATTCGTCAGAGCAGGTTACACCTATGTATAAACAGTTGCAGCCGGCAAGGACAGACTGCCAGATTGCCATTTCGGTTTCACCGTCGATTACATCGTCCACGATGACTTTAAGACCGGAATCAATCATATGTCTGACCGTTGTTCGGTAAATGGTGTTTACTTTTTTACCGAAACTGCCCGAGGAAATACGCTTTACCGGCTGGTTGTGCAGTAACTGGGTTTGCCAGTAAAACCCATCCGCCTTTTGGTCGGATTCTCCCAGTGCATTGGCATTTTCAGGCATCATCGCGATGAAGGTGTCGATACCAAGGTGCAGATAGCAATCGTTCAGACAGTGTTGCAGCTCGCGGGCAATTGAGCTTTTACCTGCACTGCTGGGTCCGTTGAGAAAGATGAGATCCATTTTTTTCTTACGTTTAATAGTGCGCAGTAAGAGTTACTCCGGAAACCCCGGCAGGTGTTTGGTTAGCATACCGGCTTGGTGCCAGGGTGCCTGCTCATCACAGAAAATCTGACAGTCCGGGGATTTGGATGGCAACTCGTTCAGTGAGCCTGCCGGCACGATCAAGGCTTTTCCGCTCTGGGACAAATAGGGCAGGTTCGCGCCGCATTGGCCGCAAAAGGCATTGGAGAAAGTGCGTGTCGGGTGGTTGTATCGCACTATGGCCTGTTCACCCTGCTCCCACCGGATATTGTGCGGCTGGGTAAAGAGGTTGGAAGCATGGGCTGATCCCGTCAGCTTTTTGCACTGATCGCAGTGACACAAATAAAAGTGAGAAAAATCGTCATCCAGTGAAAAGGTGACTGCTCCGCACAGGCAAGCGCCGTGTAATTTACGCATTGAACATTCCTTGTTGTTCGCAACCTGCTAAATGTTGGATTTAACACTATTGCATATTGTTCAAACTGTAAATGCAAAAATAATCAACGTAATAAAGCTGGCCGCCACCCGATGGCATTTTTGTTTAATATTCATGTTGATGCGTAATGCTGTTGATAGTAGCCTGACCCCAGCATGCAAAATTGACGTCAGTTGGTTCAATGGCGAATTGGCATTCTCTTTTTCCCCTACACACAGAGAAACTTCATGGATAGAAAACATACCTTTGGTGTCATTTTGGCACTGCTTGCCGCTTTTTTTAACGGCATGGTTGGCATACTGAGTGTTAACTTGTTTCAGTCGGGCCTCTCGCCGGAAGCCGTGGCATTTTATAAATGCGTCGTTGCCTTGCTGATCATTCTGGTGTTACTGGCTGTTACCGGACAAACCACCACTTTGCTTTCTTATGTCAAAACCAAGTGGAAAGCCTTGTCGGTGTGCAGTTTCTTTGGCTTTTTCATGCTGTATTTTTTTGAAACGGCGTCCTACGAAACACTGAACGTTGCTGTGGTGGTCTTCCTGCTGTTTGGTGTCTCTACGCTGGTAACATTTTTTGCCAATGCGCTGTTTGAAAAGCGAAATCTGGTGGCGCAGGAATGGATGTCGGTATTGTTCGCGGTACTGGGTTTGTACCTGATCTTTCTGGAAAATGAGAGCATTGCCAGTTCAGATAATACCGGTTTTGTGTTCGCGGTGCTGGCGGGTGTGGGTTACGGGCTGTTTCTGGTGCTCAATAAGAAACTGAACATTGGCGGCGGATTAGTTCCGGTTTGCGGCTTGCTGCTGTTTGGGGTGGTGTATCTGTTTGTTCCCTTTTCCATGTCAGGCTTTGTGGGTGTGGAAAGCAATGTCTGGTTAACGCTCTTATTGCTGGCGCTGCTGCCTACCATAGGCGGTTTCTGGTGCACGACCAAATCCCTGACTATTTTGAAAAGCCAGACGGTTCAGCTGGTTGAACTTTCGGAACCCATTTTTGCTTTGATGCTGGGCTTTGTTTTCTTAGGTCAGTTAGTCTCACCGATGCAGATGCTGGGCGGAGGCTGCATCTTGGGGGCGATTCTGATCCATGAAGTGAAGCTATCCACGTTGAAATCACTGAGTAAGCGAAAAGTGGCGACGGGCCCGACCCGGTAAACTTCTCCTCTTCTTTATCAGCATACACGTAAAGATCAAACAGCCAGCCTCAGACTGGCTGTTTTTTTGGTATCCGGATTAAATGGCTGATGGTGAGCCTTCATTTTACCAATCAGATGACATCTCATATCAGTGGGTACTGAGATATTACATGTGCTCATGAAGTGATCGTGGGAGCTGCACCGGGCTTAAAGCTAACTCACCGTAAGAACAATTTTTCCAATATGCTTGCCGGATTCCATCATTGCATGCGCGCGCGCGGCTTCGTGTAACGGGAACCTGCTGTGAATGATGGGATGACATCGACCTGCATTGAGAATCGGCCAGATATTTTTAAGCAAGTCGTTGGCAATTTCGGCTTTTTCGGCCGAAGTCCGTGCTCGCATAGTTGAACCAGTGACAACTGCCCGCTTCAACGCGAGTTCTTGCAGATTCACTCGCTCTGCACAGACTCCGCCAAGGAAACCAATGATTACCAGCCGGCCATCCATTCCCAAACTCCGCATATTTCCAGAGAAATAGGATGCACCCATTATATCGAGAATGATATCAACGCCACGGCCATCCGTTTGCTTCAAAATGAAATCGGAAAAATCAGTGTTCCGGTAGTTGATAGGGGTAGCGCCAAGCTCTGCGACCACATCGCATTTATCATCTGATCCAGCTGTCGCATATGCATCAATACCGAATTCGCGGCATAGCATCAACGCAGTTGTGCCGATGCCACTTGTCCCGCCGTGAATCAGAACACTCTGGCCTTGCTTTGCGCCACCGAGCTTGAATAAGTTTGCCCAGACTGTGAACAGGGTTTCGGGAAGAGCCGCCGCCGCTGTCATTGACATGCCGTCCGGCACTGGCAGTGTCTGGCTTTCCGGAACGATGCAATACTCACCATAACCACCGCCATTCGTCAGGGCACAGACTCGGTCACCAATCTTTACGCTCGTGACGCCTTCTCCAAGTGATGAAACCGTTCCAGCGACCTCAAGACCAGGGATAGGGGTTACGCCTTCAGGCATAGGGTAATGACCCTGGCGTTGAATGACGTCAGGACGATTAACACCTGCGGCCTCGACGCGAACCAATACTTCCCCAGCTTTTGGCACCGGAATCGTTGTCTCAAGCGGCGTTAAAACCTCTGGCCCGCCAGGCTCAGAGATTTCAATGACAGTCATTTTATTCGCAGTATGTAACATGAACGTAAGTCCTTATGATTTTGTTTTTCTTTGAATTTTCCAACCACACTCTGTCTCATCACTAGCCACTTTTCTGCACGTTGCAGCACGTACCCTCTTCTAGGAAGGGAGCTCAGCTTCAACCACGTCCAGGATCGTATCGATCATTTCAATAGGCATGTGTTGTTTTTGGGTGCGCGGCTCACCCCTCGATGTCACCATTACGAATCGCCAATCTGATGGCTTCAGCAGTGGTTGCCACACCAAGACGAAGACGGGCCCGGCGGAGGTGGTTTTCTACCGTGCGTATGGATAGTCCTAGAGTGGCTGCAATGTCAGACTTCGACCGCCTCCAATGATCATTGCAGCTCGAATTGCATCGTCTGCTGGCATAGGTATTACTCTTTGCCAACCTCGTCAAGCAGAGCTTTGGCTGCAAGTTTCCCGAGATTATTCCCGGCGAGGGGGCTATCGCCCGTCAGCATCTTCCGGTCCCGATGCGTTGCACCTGAAATATCCGTATTCACAATGTCAAAGCCACGCGCTTTCAGCTTTTCTCCGAATTTCCATGTCAAATGACCGGGCATGTAGCCAATGTCCGGAGTCTGGGCGTCGAGATCATCCGGAAAAGCACAAATCTTGTAACCTGCAAAGTTTGGGTTGTTGCCAACAGAAAGAAAGGCGGCGGGTCCATGACAGAGTGATATCATGAACCTGTCATTGGCATTAGCCCATTCAAGCACGGCTTTCATCTCTGGGCTTTCAGGCAGGCCGATTAACGCACCATGGCCTCCGGGAATGAACACCCCAATATAGTCTGAATCATCGCCAAGCGCTTTTTCGACAACGTCTGCAAGCTTCAAAGGTTTCTTGAACTGGTCACGATATTGGGCGAACAGTCCCTTTATATCTTCGTCTTCCGATGGCATAGCCCAGAACTCAAATTTAACCGGGTTGCCAGAAAGCGTAGCAATATCAAAAGAAAAACCGGCTTTGTTCAGATGATACATCGGCAGAAGCGTTTCCACGGGGTGGTTTCCCGTCGAAAACATGGTGCCATTGTCCGTTTGCAAATAACGTTCATCGGCTCCAACCATCAGGATTTTCCAGCGGCCGCCTGTATAGGGGGCCGGGTAATTGGCATCGCTCAGATCAGATTTAGGCGAAGTAAACTGGCTAAGCGAATAGGGGGAAGGGAAGAACGCATTGTCCTCCGCTGGATCAGGAGTCGGGCGTTTATTGTCAGATTGCACATTCGTCATGGCTGCCTCCGGTGCTCAATGGGATTGACCATCTAACTATAGAAGGCTGAACCAAACAGTAAATGGGGGATATCCTTCAATATGGCAGCACGATGCCGCTGCCAAAGGATCTGATGAAGCAGATAAATAGCTGCGCCTGCGCCGGTATTGATAGTGTGACTATGATGCGATATCACAGAATCTAAATTTTACACTTCGTTAACATTGCGCTGTGTTTTAGAGTCATTACTTGGTGACGGTATCAGGACAAGGCAATGAAAACTCTGGAACAGCAATTGACCCAATATGCGCTCTATCATCGTTCAAAGCGCAATATACACACGCACTTTGTCGGTATCCCCTTGATTGTTTTTGCCGTGATCTGCCTGTTTGCCAGAGTAGCGTTTTCATTAGGGGAGATGGAGTTCAATGGTGCTTATGTTGCCGTGGCATTGAGTGTGCTCTACTACTTGCGCCTCAGTGTGCCGATGGGCCTGATGATGGCGCTTGTGCTGTCAGTGATGATCATGGCGGCTTTGCCGATTGCAGCGCTGCCCCTTTTGGGCTGGCTGGGCTTCAGCCTGAGCCTGTTCTTCCTGGGTTGGGTGATTCAGTTCATCGGCCATTATTTTGAAGGCAAGAAGCCGGCGTTTGTTGATGATCTTGCCGGCCTGATCATTGGCCCCTTGTTCGTCCTGGCTGAAGTGCTTTTTTTGCTGGGGTGGTTTAGAACGCTGGAAAAGCACATTGAACAGCATGCCGGACCTATCAAGCCTTAACTCTTTATGTTTTGACTCATTAAGCCTTAGAAATAAATCAAGGGCGGAGGTGCTCCGTCCGTTTAACTGCCCGAACTGGAGATGGTTTTGTATCGGTCGCGCACTTCCCCGGTTATTTTGCGGCTTGTCTGCGAAAATGCACTATTGTTAACACTGCTGAGTTAACTGTGCAGGATCAACCCAGCAGGGTTTTTAGCTCCTGGTTAACCATGCCCATCCCACCTTTCTCTGTTTTCTCTCGTCGATCTCTCTCACATTGTCGACAATTCTAGCTGTTCAGATTTACTTGTTGTTAACAATTGACTTGTTTTTTCTCTTCTATAGGTCTACTTTTGCCATATTGATTAACTATTGTTGACAATGTGTGTTGGTTGGATGGGTGGAAAGTGCTGTGAGTATTGATATTGTAGACAATGTGCAAGATCCCACGCTGGTTGTGGGCAGTAAAGCTGACCCTGTAAAAGAGCCGACCAAATCCAACAGTTTGCTGGAAGTGCTGGTAGAGCGCATCGTCACCGGGGTTTTTCCTGCCGGCAGCAAGATATCTGAACCTGAACTGGCCCGCCAGTTTGCCGTTAGCCGTGGCCCGCTGCGTGAAGCCATGATGCGGGTTGAAGCCTTGGGTTTGGTCGAGCGTATTCCCCATGTCGGCGCCCGGGTCGTTGCACTCAGCCCGCAGAAACTGGCAGAAATTTATGCCGTGCGGGAAGCGCTGGAAGGTATGGCGGCGCGTCAGGCCTGTGAAAAAATCACTGACGAAGAAATTGCCGGGCTGGAAACCTTATTGCAAACCCATCAGACCCATATTGAGCAGGTCGATGGTGCTTCCTATTTTCACCAGCACGGTGATTTCGATTTCCACTACCGGATCATCAAAGCCAGTCGAAACAGCAAGTTAATCAGCTTGTTGTGCGATGAGCTTTATCACCTGCTGCGTATGTACCGTTATCAGTCACCGCGTTCGCATTCACGTCCGGAGCGGGCACTGAACGAGCACACCCAGATTCTGGCAGCGATAAAGGAGCGCGACGGAGAGCTGGCTGAAATGCTGATGCGCCGCCACATCATGCGCAGCAGAACCCTGATCGAAAGCCAGTTAAACAAGGACTGATACTCAGCAGACTGCGTTCTGCCGGGTAATTCTTATTACAACAAGGAGCATGTTATGAAGCCAGGACAGCGTTTTCGTCAGGCTGTTGTAGACAACCACCCGCTTCAGGTGGTGGGGACGATCAATCCATACTGCGCCATGATGGCAAAGCAGGTGGGTCACCAGGCGATTTACCTGTCTGGCGGCGGGATCGCCAATGCCTCATATGGTCTGCCGGATCTGGGGATCACTACCCTGAATGATGTAACAGAAGACGTGCGCCGGATCACCGCCGCCTGTGATCTGCCGCTGCTGGTGGATATCGATACCGGTTTTGGCGGCGCATTCAATATTGCCCGCACCATTCGTGAAATGGAGCGGGCCGGTGCCGCCGCGGTCCATATGGAAGATCAGGTGGCGCAGAAACGCTGCGGGCACCGTCCGAATAAAGCCATTGTCAGCCAGGCTGAGATGGTCGATCGCATCAAAGCGGCCGTTGATGCCCGTCAGGATGATAGCTTTGTCATTATGGCCCGTACCGATGCACTGGCCGTTGAAGGGATGGATGCCGCGATAGAGCGGGCCATTGCCTGTGTGGAAGCCGGTGCCGATATGATTTTCCCGGAAGCCATGATTTCGCTCGAGCAGTACCGCCAGTTTGTGGATGCAGTCAAAGTGCCTGTGCTGGCAAACATCACTGAATTTGGTGCCACGCCGCTGTTTTCCTCCGAAGAGCTGGCCGGACAGGGTGTCGGCATGGTGCTTTATCCGCTGTCAGCCTTTCGTGCCATGAACAAAGCGGCACTGAATGTCTATCAGCACCTGCTGACAGACGGTCATCAGCGCAACGTGGTTGAGCAGATGCAAACCCGCGAAGAGCTTTATGACTATCTTGGCTACCATGAATATGAGCAAAAGCTGGATAAGCTCTTCAGCGGCCAGTGACAAGATGCACAAATAGTCCCTCCCCTTGGCAAGGGGAGGGTTAGGGTGGGGTTCGTAGGGTGTGCACAGATTCAGAAATTGTGCCCGGTAACCCCCTCCTAACCTCCCCCTTGAAAAAGGGGAGGAACGGTACCGAGTTTGTTGTTAACACAAACATTCCCTCCCCTTGGCAAGGGGAGGGCTAGGGTGGGGTTCGCAGGGTGTGCGCAGATTCAGAAATTGTGCCCGGTAACCCCCTCCTAACCTCCCCCTTGAAAAGGGGGAGGGACAGAAAGAATTCATGCAACAGAAAAAGAGAAGGCGTACGAAGTCAGCGTCTCAATCCAATAACGTGACGACCAGCAACAAAAGGAGCCTGTAATGACTGCGACACAATCAGTGACAGCGGACAATGAAAACACGGCAAACAAGGACAGTTCACATAACAAGCCACTGGGCGGGGCAGGTCTTCGCGGTCAGAGTGCCGGCAGCACCGCGCTCTGTACCGTGGGCAAAACCGGTACCGGCCTGACATACCGTGGCTATGACATCACAGATCTGGCGCACAATGCCCAGTTCGAAGAAGTGGCTTATCTGCTGCTGAAAGGCAAACTGCCGACCCAGGCAGAGCTGGATCAGTACAAAGCGACACTGAAAGCTAAACGCGGCCTGCCCGGTGCATTGAAAACCGTGCTGGAAGCGATTCCGGCGCAGGCACACCCGATGGACGTGATGCGTACCGGCTGCTCCATGCTGGGTAACCTGGATCAGGAAACGGATTTCAGCCAGCAGGCAGACAAAACCGACACGTTACTGGCCATGCTGCCTGCCATCATTTGCTACTGGTACCGCTACAGCCACGACGGGGTGCGCATCGATACCGCCAGTTCTGAGCAGGATTGTACCGGCGGCTATTTTCTGGAAATGCTGACCGGTAAGGCGCCGTCGGAGCTGCATAAGCAGGTGATGCATTGCTCGCTGATCCTCTATGCCGAGCATGAGTTCAATGCCTCGACCTTCACCGCGCGTGTCTGTGCTTCTACTCTGTCTGATCTGCATTCGTGCATTACGGCGGCGATCGGCAGCCTGCGCGGCCCGCTGCACGGCGGAGCTAACGAAGCGGCGATGGCGATGATCGAACACTGGAAAACCCCGGACGAAGCGGAAAGCCATATCCTCACCATGCTGGCGAATAAAGACAAAATCATGGGCTTTGGTCATGCAATTTATCGCGACTCAGACCCGCGTAACGCGCTGATCAAAGAATGGGCGCGTAAGTTGTCGGCCGATGCCGGTGACGCCCATTTATATGCTGTGTCTGAGCGGGTGGAAGCTGTGATGAAACGTGAAAAAGGTCTGTTTGCCAATGCGGACTTTTTCCATGCCTCGGCGTATCACTTTATGGGGATTCCCACCAAATTGTTTACGCCGATCTTTGTCATGAGCCGTGTTACCGGCTGGGCTGCGCATGTGTATGAGCAGCGTGAGAATAACCGCATCATCCGGCCGAGTGCAGATTATATCGGCCCGGATCATCAGGACTGGCTGCCGATAGACCAACGCCGCTGATATTCCCTCCCCTTAGTCAAGGGGAGGGTTAGGGTGGGGTTGGTGAGAAGTGCACGGGTTTGAGCCTTATGCCGAAGAACCCCCTACCAGCCTCCCCCTTGAAAAGGGGGAGGGATCAACGAAGCTTGCTGTCACGGCTGATACTCCCTCCCTTTGAAAGGGAATCGAAACAATAACGACTCAGAAGTAAAAGGAAAGATGAATGAGCCTCAACGTTGAACTGAATGAACGCCCGCAGCCGGATGAGCTGCTGGTAAAAATTGCCGATTATGTGGCCAATAGTGAAATTACCTCAGCCGAGGCCTATAACACCGCCCGTAACTGCCTGATGGATACCCTGGGCTGTGGCCTGCTGGCACTGCGCTTCCCTGAATGCACCAAACACCTGGGCCCGACTGTACCGGGTACAACTGTACTGAACGGCGCGCGTGTACCGGGCACCTCCCACGAGCTGGACCCGATCACCGCTGCGTTTAACATTGGTTGCATCATTCGCTGGCTGGATTTTAATGACACCTGGCTGGCCGCAGAATGGGGCCATCCGTCTGACAACCTGGGCGGTATTCTGGCTACAGCCGATTACCTGAGCCGCGTTGCTGTCTCGGAAGGCAAAGCGCCGCTGACCATGCGCGACGTACTGACCGCTATGATCAAAGCCCATGAAATTCAGGGCGTGCTGGCGCTGGAAAACAGTTATAACCGCGTGGGTCTGGATCATGTACTGCTGGTGCGTGTGGCATCAACGGCTGTGGTGACCAAGATGCTGGGCGGAAACCGCGATCAGATCATTGATGCTGTGTCTCAGGCCTGGGTTGATGGCTGTGCGCTGCGCACCTATCGTCACGCACCGAATGCCGGCTCCCGTAAGTCGTGGGCAGCGGGCGATGCCACCTCCCGTGCCGTACGTCTGGCGATGATCACCATGAAAGGCGAAATGGGGCTGCCGTCTGTGCTGACTGCCCCTAAATGGGGCTACTACGATGTGCTGTTCAACGGCCAGCCGTTCAGGCTGAATCAGGATTTTGGCAGCTACGTGATGGAAAATGTGCTGTTTAAGATTTCTTTCCCGGCAGAGTTCCACGCCCAGACAGCGGTAGAGTGCGCAGTGACGCTGCATGATCAGGTGAAGGATCGTCTGGATGACATCGAACGTATCGAAGTGACCACGCACGAATCTGCTATTCGCATTATTTCCAAATCCGGCGATCTGGCCAATCCTGCCGACCGTGATCACTGCCTGCAATACATGATTGCTGTGCCTCTGATTTACGGCGATCTGATTGCAGAGCACTATGAAGATGACTTCCACCGTGGCGACAGCCGCATCGATGCGCTGCGCAGCAAAATGGAAATCATTGAAGATAAGCGTTACAGCGCCGAATATCTGGAATCAGACAAGCGCTCGATTGCCAATGCTATTCAGATTTTCTTCAACGATGGCACCAGCACCGAGAAGGTCTCGGTTGAGTACCCGATTGGTCACCGCCGTCGCCGTGGAGAAGGCATTCCTGTGCTGGAGCGTAAGTTCAGACGCAACCTGCTGACCCGCTTCCCGCAGGGCATGAGTGATAAGATTGTTGAGCTCTGCAGTGATCAGGCCAGGCTGGAAGCAACCCCGGTGAATGAGTTTATGGCGCTGTTTGCCATTAACTGATCACAACGGATTGCCCATCTGTAACAGAGACCGGCGTATTGAGCGCCGGTTTTTTTGTTTGTTTTTGTTAATCACACTTATCACACAGGACAAGGTTGCCCATCAGTGAAGGACTGGCTGGGAAATGGCTTTTTTCAATTGTTCAAGTACATACTCAGCAGATACCAGGATCACAAACTTCACTGTGGGTAACCGAAACGTGCTGTCTGTCACCGGCATTGCCGGAAAGACCTGACTCATCGGCCAGCGTGGCGGCGCCAATGTCTGATGGTGGGTATCACTGGATCTTGGGCTGCACTCTGTGAATTCCAGATGCAGTCTGGGTAGTTGCGTCAGCATGCTCACCTCAATCTACAGGCAGGAGTCTTCCTGTCATCCCTCAAAAAAATAAACGCACTGAAAGTAAGGCTAATGGCTCTCTTGCTATTGATATAAGGACGAAAAAGCGAACTTCAAGTCTCTGTACTCAGGTTCTTTATTGTTCAGGATAAAAAATGAAAACAATATTGATCTGGTGCATCTCAGGGCAGTTGGCTGAGCAGTAGAATACGGGCTGAGTTCGGCTGCTTTCCAATTCTGCTCTGTGAGGTCAAGGTGTCGCATTTTTGTCAGACGGTCAGTGCACTTATTGAACGTGTTCGCACGGCGCCGGAAGGTACTGCCCGGCTGAAACAGCCGCTGGCGGCTCAATCTGACGTGTCGGGTGTCGACTGGCTGGATGCGCAGACGCTGTATCCGAAATTGTACTGGCAATCGCGTGATGGTCAGGAGGAAGTGGTGGCACTGGGCCAGCATGCGGTTTATTCCGATCCGCAGCCTGCCTGCGCCCTGCTCCAGGATGAACAGCGTGTGTGGGGCTGCCGTGCTTTTGATGCTGAGGAAAATCGCAGCGATTCAACGCTGTGTTCTTATTTTTTCCTGCCCTGTATTGAGCTGATCCGCGAGGGCGACACATGGTCACTGGCGGTGAACCTGCATGGCGGCAAAGCATCAGTGATTGCAAAGCTCAGACAATTAGTGACCAAGCAAATCTTGTTGCCTGCCATTAGCGGTGCAAGGACCGCGGCGCCGATCGTGTCTGTGCGCCATACCCCGAATCAAACTCACTGGCACAAGCTGGTTGGCGATGTGCTGGCGGGTATTCAGACCGGGCAGTTCGACAAAGTGGTGCTGGCCAGAAAGAGCACAGTAACAATCAATTCTGCGATGTCAGCCGCGCAATTACTCAGTGCCAGCCGTCAGGCCAATGCGTACAGTTTTCATTTCATGCTGGCGCTGGATGAGCAGCGGGCGTTTGTGGGCTCGAGCCCTGAGCGTTTGTATCAGCGTGACGGCGTCAGTCTTCAGACCGAAGCACTTGCCGGTACCATTGGCCGCGGGCGCACGCCTGCACAGGATCGGCAATGGGCCCGCTGGCTCAGCCTGGATGCGAAAAACCGTCAGGAAAATCAGTACGTGGTGGACGATATTACCGATAGTCTGGCGCCCTATATTGATTATCTTGATGTTGAGGAGTCGCCAGCGCTGCTGCAACTGCGTCAGGTACAGCACTTAAAACGCCATATCCGTGCCCGGCTAAAACCCGGCGTCTGTGGCGTAAGTCTGCTTCATGCGCTGCAACCTACCGCTGCCGTGGCCGGATTGCCCCGCTGCTCAGCCATGCAGTTTCTCCGCCAGCATGAACCGTTTGAGCGCGGCTGGTATGCCGGTTCGCTGGGTTATGTCAGTCGCGAAAAAGCAGAATTCTGTGTGGCGATCCGCAGCGCTTATATCATGCAGGATCAGCTGCAGCTTTTTGCCGGAGCAGGCATAGTGGCAGGCTCTGAAGCAGGCAGTGAATGGCTGGAGCTGGACAGGAAAATGTCGACCCTGCTGGCGTTAATCAAAGATTTCGCTGCCGCAACGCACGTGTCTGAGGTGGCCTGATGATTGGCGAACAGGCTCACCTGAACCGGATCTGGGCGCGAACCCTGCTCGAAGAATTGTCACGCCTGGGGGTGACAGAGCTCTGTCTTGCCCCCGGTTCACGCTCGACACCGCTGGCTCTGGAAGCCGACGCGCATCCGGCACTGAATCTGCATAGCCATTTTGATGAGCGCGGACTGGGCTTTCTTGCGCTCGGTATGGCCAAAACCAGCGGCCAGCCGGTGGCGGTTATCGTGACCTCCGGCACCGCGGTGGCCAATCTGTTACCGGCTGTGGTTGAAGCGGGGCTGACCGGTGAAAAGCTGGTGTTGCTGACCGCCGACCGGCCTGCCGAACTGATTGGCTGCGGCGCCAATCAGGCGATCTGCCAGCCGGGAATTTTCTCTTCTCATGTGACCGCCTGCCTGGATCTGCCCAGCCCTTCTGTGACTGTCCCGTTACACTGGCTGCTGACATCGGTAGATGAGCTGCTGTTTCGCCAGCGTCAGCAGGGTGGTGCGGTGCACATAAACTGCCCGTTTCCGGAGCCTCTGTATTCGCCAGATCCGCCGGATGAATCGGGCTATTACACAGGTTTGCTTGCTCACTGGCGAAGCGCGGAGCAGCCTTTTGCCTGTGTGTCTGTTCAGCCTGCACGGGTCACTGTGCCTGATGATATTCAGGCGCTGCGCAGAAAAAAGACGGTCATTATCGCCGGTGACATGTCTGTTTCAGACGCGCAGGCGGTGGCCGCACTGGCGGCAGCGCTGGAATGCCCGCTGCTGTGCGATCCGCAATCGGGGATCGGCAGCGACTGGGCGCACTACGATCTCTGGCTGCAGGTTGACGAGCTGGCCGCGCCGCTGAATGAGTGCAATCTGATCCTCCAGTTTGGCTCACGCCTGATTTCCAAGCGCCTGACCCAGTGGATTGCCCGGCAGGTCGGTGAAAGGCAGGGCGAATACTGGTATGTGTCGGCCGACAGGGCACGTCACAATCCGGACCACCTGCCGCAACGCCATTTTGTCGCGGGTATTGCCGACTGGGCAGACAAGGCCCTGACAGCGTTAGCAAATACCGCCGCTGATGATCCGCTGCCCGGACAGACGCATCAGCAGCACTGGCGACAGGCACTCCGGCACACGGCGCAGCAGGTCCATGCCAGGGTCGGCAGCTATTTAGCGGCCAGTGGCGCAATGTCGGAACTGGCACTGGCGATGGATCTGAGCCACAGGGGTCAGCAGGCGAGTTTCTTTCTGGGAAACAGCCTGATTGCCAGACTGGTCGACATGTTTACCCTGTTTGACGGGCGGGCTGTTTACACTAACCGGGGCGCTTCGGGCATTGACGGGCTGGTCGCCACTGCGGCAGGGGTGCAGCGTGCCAGCGGCAGTCCTTTAATCTTGCTGCTGGGCGATACCTCGCTGCTGCATGATCTGAACTCGCTGGCGTTATTGACCCACAGTAAAACACCTGTGGTCATCGTCGTCACGAACAACGACGGCGGTGCCATTTTTGATCTGCTGCCTGTCCCGCCGGACAGTAAACAGCATTTGTACCAGATGCCGCACGGTTATCAGTTTGAGCACGCTGCCCGTCAGTTTGGACTGGCGTATTACAAAACCACGACACTGTTTGCTTATCAATCGGTTGTGAATGAGCATTTGCTTGCCGGGACAGGTGCGCTGCTGGTGGAGATCCAGACGCCGCCGGGAGAAGCCGGCGAGCAGCTCAGCCAGTTCATCAGAGATCTGCATGCTCTGTAGCCGGTTTCTTACCCGGAGCGATCAGCCTGAACAGCCGGTGATGGTGTTTCTCCACGGCCTGCTGGGCAACGGAGCAGACTGGCTTGACTGCGCTCAGTGGCTGCAAGCCTATTCCTGTATCGGGCTGGATTTGCCCGGTCATGGCGGCAGCCGCGCTGTTGCCTGTCACTCTCTGGATCAGGCGGCGGGACAGGTTCGCGATAGCCTGATCAAGCTTCAGCTGGCTGACCGGCCCCTGGTGCTGACGGGCTACTCACTGGGCGCCCGTATCGCCATGCACGGAGTGGCCTGCGGCCTGTTTGCGCCGCTGAATATCCGGCTGCTGGCGGTGGAAGGCGGTCACTTTGGCCTGACTTCCACACAGGAACAAGTTGTACGGTGGCGACAGGACTGCCGCTGGGCCCGCCGGTTTCGCCGTGAGCCTGTCGATGCGGTGTTGGCCGACTGGTACCAGCAACCTGTCTTTTCTTCGCTGAATCATGCGCAAAAACAAAGTTTGGTTAACTGCCGCAGTGATAACCTCGGATCAGGTGTGGCCACCATGCTGCTCGCGACGTCATTAGCCCGGCAAGCGTATCTGGCGGATGCGCTCAAGTCGCAGCCCGTGCCGCTGCATTACTTTTACGGCGGGCATGACAGCAAATTTTCGCGAATGGCCAACGACAGCCGGGTGCCGGCAAGCTGTATCGCCCATGCCGGGCACAACGCCCACAAAGAACAACCGCAGGCTTTTGCGATGGCGCTCAGGCGTCAGCTGCACCAGCATCTTGAAATAACACAGTGATCTGAGAGTGAGGATGAGATGGCTATAACCCTGGGTTTGTCTGAACAGGCACTTTATGCGCCGATTGAATGGGTAAACGGCGGCAGCGGGTATGACGATATTCAGTACCACACATCGAGCGATGGCATTGCCAGAATCACCATCGCCCGTCCGCAGGTGCACAATGCTTTTCGTCCGCAGACCGTCAACGAAATGATCCATGCGCTGTCACAAGCCCGCTACGATGAGTCCGTCGGCGTGATTATTCTCACCGGGCTGGGCGAGGATGCCTTCTGCTCCGGGGGCGATCAGAAAGTACGTGGTGACTATGGCGGTTACCGGGACGATGCCGGTACTCACCATTTGAATGTGCTGGATTTTCAGCGCCAGATCCGCACCTGTCCGAAACCTGTGATTGCCTCGGTGGCCGGCTGGGCGGTGGGCGGCGGCCATGTGCTGCACATGATGTGCGATCTGACCATAGCGGCAGAGAATGCCCGCTTTGGTCAGACCGGCCCGAAAGTCGGGTCTTTTGACGGCGGCTGGGGCGCCGCTTATATGGCACGGATTGTCGGTCAGAAAAAGGCCCGCGAAATCTGGTTTCTGTGTCGTTTTTACGATGCGCAGGAAGCGCTGGAGATGGGGCTGGTCAATACCGTTGTGCCGCTGGCGGAGCTGGAAAGAGAGACGGTGCGATGGTGTCGTGAAGTGTTGCAGCACAGCCCGATGGCGCTGCGTTGCCTCAAAGCCGCACTGAATGCCGACTGCGACGGACAGGCCGGACTGCAGGAGCTGGCGGGCAATGCCACCATGCTGTTTTATATGACCGAAGAAGGTCAGGAAGGCCGTAATGCGTTCAATGAAAAACGCCAGCCGGACTTCAAAAAATTCCCGCGCAACCCGTGATCTGTCATCAATGAGCGATAAATACAGAACCGTATATAGAAACAAGGTGTGAACAGGATGACGCGTTCAGCCAGTCTGTATCGTTACCGGTTGCCGATGGACACTGGGGTGATCCTGCGGGGCAGGCGATTAACCGAGCGCACCGGCTACATCGCCGAGCTGCGGCAGGGCGCGCGCATCGGACGCGGGGAAATCGCGCCCTTGCCGGGCTTCAGTGTGGAATGTGCCGATCAGGCCGAACAGCAGAGCCGCATCGCGCTCAAATGCTGGGTGGCCGGAAAGGACATCATGGCCTGTGCCCGGTGGCCGTCGGTGGCATTCGGGCTGTCGATGGCGGCATTGGAACTGCAAGGCGGACTACCGATCGCAGCCACATACCGGACGGTGCCCTTGCTGAGCCATGAGTCAGTGCACACCGGGGCGGCAGGCGCTGCCACAAACCTCTGCGTGCCAGCGGATTGCCGCCTTGTCAAACTCAAACTGGGCCGTGGTTCGCCGCACCAGGATGCTGTTAATGTCAGTGCCTTGCTGAAAGCGCACCCGTCGCTGATGCTGCGGCTGGACGCCAACTGTGCCTGGTCGCTGTCGCAGGCGCATGAGTTCGCCCGCGATCTTGCGCCTGCTCATGTTTCACGAATTGCCTTTATTGAAGAGCCTTGTCAGCGACCGGCCGACAGCCTGAATTTCAGCAAAGAAACCGGCCTCGCACTGGCGTGGGATGAAACTTTGCAAGCTGCCGTCACAGCGCCGGATTTCAGACTCAATCGCTTGGCGGGTGCTCAGACGCTTATCCTGAAGCCGACCTTGATCGGTTCGGTGCAGCGCTGTGCGCAATTGATTGGCGATGCGCATGCCGCGGGCATGTCTGTGGTGATCAGTTCAGCGCTTGAGTCCAGCCTGGGGCTGACGCAGCTCGCACGCCTGTCTCACTGGTTGCTGCCAGAGAGCTTGCCCGGGCTGGATACACTTCATCTGTTCAGCGCGCAGCTTGAAATCCCCTGGCCGGGCAGTTCGTTGCCGGTTCAGTCGTTACAACAACAGACGCGGGTATGGCAGTCATGAGTCCGCACAGTCTGCACCAGCCTTGCCTCTGGCACACCTGGGCCCAAACGCGGCCTGACGATATCGCCCTGATCACGGCTGACACTGAATACACCTGGCAAGCACTGACTGAGCAGATTCACCACCTGGCGCGCGTGCTCGCCGCTCAGGGGGTGAGCGAAGGTGCTGTGGTGACCGTAGTCAGCAACAACTCGCCGGATGTGGTGATGCTCTATTTGGCTTGTAGCCAGCTGGGCGCGATCACGGCCCTGACGATGCCGCAGCCCTATCAGCTAATTCAGAAAAACCTGCGTGTGCTGTATGGCGAGGGGCAGCGACAGTTTGTGTGGATCAGTGACTCAGCCATCAGCGGTTTTTCAGAACAGGACAGGCAGCGCTTATTTACAGACTGCCAGGTTCTGAATCTGCAAGCGCCGGCTGCCGCATCGGCGCCGTGTCTTGCCCGCGATGCAGAACGACAAGACGCAAAACAACGCGACACTGAACAACGCAACACAGAAAAAATAGCCTCGATTGTTTTTACCTCAGGCTCGTCCGGCGTGCCCAAAGCGGTCGCCCACACCCAGGCTCAGCATCTGGCCTCGGCCCGTGGACTGCTGGCGGTTTTGTCGTTTCAGCAGCACGATTGCTGGCTGCTCAGTCTGCCCATGTATCACGTTTCCGGTCTGTCGATTCTGTACCGCTGGCTCACTGTTGGTGCCTGCCTGAAAATCGGCAGCGGTCAGCTGGAACAGGACATTCAAGGGGCGACCCATGCGTCGCTGGTAGCCACGCAGCTCAAACGACTGCTGGATCACCGCCAGCCGCTGCAGCTCAGCCATGTGTTACTGGGCGGCAGTGACGTGCCTTTGCCACTTTGCCAGCAGGCCAGAGACAGTGGCATTGAAACCTGGCTGGGTTATGGCATGACAGAAGCGGCGTCGACGGTGACGGCCAAACCGACAGACCACATCCCCAGCGCCGGGCGTGTGTTGCCAAACCGTCAGGTTCAGTTGAGAAACCACCGGATTTTTATTAGCGGCGACACCTTAGCGAGCGGTTACTATCATCAGGGTCAGCTTATCCCGCTGATGGATGAACAGGGCTGGTTTGATACCAAAGATGTCGGCCTGTGGGTCGACGGTGAACTTCGCATCACAGGCCGTGCCGATAACCAGTTTATTTCCGGCGGCGAGAATATCCACTGCGAAGAAATTGAAGCTGTGCTGAACCGTCATCCCGACATCAGGCAGAGTATGGTGATCCCTGTTCACTGCCCCGAATACGGCGCCCGCCCGATTGCCCTGATCGACAGCCCCAGCGACCTGTCAGCCCTGCAACTGCCCCTCTGGCTGGCAGACAAACTCACCCGCTTCAAAATCCCCGATGCATTTTTCCCCATGCCGCAACAGCCGCAAACCGGCATCAAACTATCGCGAAAGGCCATGAAAGAGTGGTTTTCTGACAATCAAAATGAATACCAGCTCATGAACGACCCTGAAAGCGCTCAGTGACCGCAGTCGCTTTTTCACCAGCATCTGCGACGCTGAACTTCAGGGTAGATCATAAAGTGCGATAAAAGTTCATGATATAAATTGGGTTGCATAATGTGTTTGAGTAAGATATAAGGCAGTGAGTCGTATCACTTACTGATGGATCTATATGATTAAGTAAAAATAGTTAATATAAATCAGTGGGTAAGCTGGACTTCGTTGAGGTAGTTATACGACAGAGTTATATGACATGATGTCGTAGAATAAAATGTTATGCGTAAGAAGGAGAATACATGAGAATAGTTGAAGCAAAGCGGTCAGATCTAGAATATTTCTTCGAGTATATAGGGGCGCAGCTTCTTGAAAATGCGGATGATGATTCTCCACTTTTTCAACCAATATCTAAAGAAAATTGTCTAGTTTCAGAACAATTTAAGGCCAAGTTTCGAGATGGTTTTGAGTACAGTCTTGGTGAACCTGGCTGGAGAAAGCTCTGGGTAATCAAAGATTCTAATGAACGAGTAGTTGGTCATATTGACTTACGTCATTACAGTGAAGAGTATAAATTTCATCGTGTGCTTTTGGGCATGGGTGTTGATTCAAGTTTAAGAAAACAGGGTTTAGGTGTAAAACTGATTGAATCCGTAATTCAGTTTTGTAATAAAACTTCAAGTATCGATTGGTTAGATCTCAATGTTCTTTCTAACAATCTTCCTGCGAAAAATTTGTATTTGAAATGTGGTTTCGAAGCTGTTGGGGAAATGTCAGATTGCTACCGCATAGAAGCGGAGGCTGTGTCAGAAACTACGATGACACTATGTACGAAAAATTACGCCTAACAAATAAGCATAACTGGCGCGCAGCCGACACTTTATTCGGGTGTTGGACAAGCCCGAAGCGGCATTATTAAGGAATAACCTGGTTCAGCGCCGGGTTGCTTTCTGTAGTTTGGTTGGCACAGGTAACTGCCATACCGACAGGCTGAGCATCATCAATAGGATAGTCAGTCACAATCCCAGGGAAAAATACAGGGATGTATTTTTAGGTTGTCGGCGCCGGGAGCGCCTACAACCGGCCCGGACAACACCAGCGAAATCAAAGGCTTTTCTGGGCACTCTTTGAGCCAGCAAAGAGTGTCTGGCGCGCGTCACACCATGGCGAGAGAAGCACAGAACTCAAGCGCGACATACAAGACAGCCCCCGCTTCCCCAGTGTGGCAAAGCTTGATGAGGGGAGATCATGTCATGCGTTAATTTGCAATGTACGTCAAACTGCGTACAATACTTGACTGTACGAAAAGTGGCGTACATACTTCAAAGGTTCGTAATGGGTTTTAGAGACGTAAAAAGCAAAGTCATAGGCTGTCTGGAAGAGGGGGCATATGATCACGAAGTTAGAGATAACATTGATGTGAAAAATCTTTTCCAGTGTGGACAGTTGTCAGATGCTGACGTGATTTCGCTTGTCAACCAAACCCGAGGAAATGAGTATGAGGTAAGTCCTCATCATAAAGCTCCGTCAATTGATGTTCATATACTGAAACCATTTAAAGACGGAAAACGATGGTACATTAAGTTTTACTTTATTGAGCCAGATGTAATGTTTATTAGTGTGCATGAGAGTGGAGTGTAATATGAAAATAGTAAAAGAGGGTGACACAAGGAAGGTAATTTGTCCTGATTGTGGTTTAACTCATGCTACATATTTACTTCGGGATATTAGATTTAGTGATAATAGTGGTGTTGTTAAAGATGTTTTAGCTGCTGTTTGTGATGAATGTGGAAAGGTGGTTAGTATACCAAAACAATCCACAGCTAAAGTTAAAGCAGAGTATAATAAGATTAAAACCCCTATTGATGTTCGCTTACCTGCTCATTATTTAGATATTTTGAATTTGGCAACACAAAAAATAGATCCAACTCTTAGCGATAGTTTTAATAAATCATTGGTGTTGTACTATTTGCATGCTTTAAGTACGGGAAGGTATTCTCAAAAAAACTTAAACGTGTTGCTAACTACAGAACTGGCTAAAGCAAAATCTTCTAAAAGATTTTCAGTTAAGGTTAATGAAAAAAGCATAAATGAGATAAATTTACTTATGGAATCTCAAGGGTTGAAAAATAATACTGAAGTATTTAAGAGTGTAATACTGAGAATCAATGAAGACATAGTTCAACCTAAAAAACCTAAACATCTTTCAGAACTTCAA
This sequence comes from Photobacterium sp. SP02, assembly GCF_038519165.1. NCBI lineage: Bacteria > Pseudomonadati > Pseudomonadota > Gammaproteobacteria > Vibrionales > Vibrionaceae > Photobacterium > Photobacterium sp. SP02. The sequence continues at coordinate 874 of NZ_JASJOJ010000045.1, read as the reverse complement.
AATTTTGCCGCGGCTTTTGCATGAGAAAACTAACAAATAAGCAGGTAGTGTTCAAAGTTTTGTGTCTTTTCCTACACTTCCTAAAAACGGGAGAGACACATCATGGCTGATAAATACGAAATTGATATCCAGGCATTCGCCAAAGCGCTGCAGTCCGGGCAAAACCTCAATGGCAAGGATGGCCTGCTCACGCCGCTGATCAAGCAGATCACCGAAGCCGCATTGGGAGCTGAGCTGGACGAGCATCTGACGAATGAAACTTCTGCCAACCGCAAGAATGGCACCTCCAGAAAGACGGTCAAAACATCGTCAGGTGAATTTGAACTGGAAACGCCGAGAGACCGTAATGGCACGTTCGAACCTCAGACCGTCAAGAAGTATCAGACCCGCCTGACCGACGAGATGGAGGGGAAGATCCTCTCTCTATTCGCACTTGGGAACAGCTATCAGAACATCCGAGAACACATCTTAGATCTGTACGGCATGAGTATCTCCAACGGCACTATCAACACCATCACCGACCGTTTGGTACCTGAACTCAGAGCATGGCAGGAGCGGGATCTGGAGCCGCTCTATCCCTTCGTCTGGCTGGATGCAATTCACTATAAAATCAAAGAGAACGGTCGCTTCATATCCAAAGCCGTCTACACGATTCTGGGTCTGACCGTTGAGGGTAAAAAAGAGCTGCTGGGGCTGTATCTGTCTGAAAATGAAGGCGCACATTACTGGCTCAGCGTGCTGACCGACCTGCAGAACCGCGGCGTCAAGGACATCCTGATCGCTTCGGTAGACGGCCTGAAAGGCTTCCCGGAAGCCATTGAAACCATCTACCCTGAGACAGAGGTGCAGATCTGCGTCATTCACCAAATCCGCA
>NZ_JASJOJ010000044.1:0-36782 GCF_038519165.1 Photobacterium sp. SP02 | reverse complement strand
GGGGAGGGAATCAATGTGATTCCTGCAATCTCGATTCGATCCCTCCCCCTTTTCAAGGGAAAGAATCATCACAATCAACCGTTTAGTCTTGATGCACAGGTTTAACCGTAAAGCGGCCAACATCCACCGCCACCACTTCCACTTCCAGCCCTTTTTCCACCGGCTCTCCGGTGTAATCGCTGCTCAGTACCAGTTTCCAGCTGATGCCGGAATACTTTACTGTGCCCGGTTGGTCATGGCTGAGTGCGGCATCAAGCCGGAACGTCAGGCCGATAAAGTCACTGCTGATATTTTGTTTCGGTTTTTCCGCTTTTTGCGAGCGTTTCAGCGGTTTCCACAACAGCAGCGTCAGTACACCCGCGCCGATACCGCTGACCGCCACCAGGGCAGTCATGGTTTCCGGCACCACGCCCACCAATGCCAGAATACCAGTCAGAATGGCTGACACGCCAAGAGCCAGCAAAACGATAGTCGACAGCCCCAGCATCCAGACCTCGACGGCCAGCAGAATAAGGCCGATCACTATGGTCAGCTGAGCCGGACTCAGCCCAAAGAAATCCGCCATCATTAGTGTTCCTCTTGTGTTCCGGCCTGTTTAGCCGGGTTGCCCTGCTGACGGTTGAGCTGGTGAATAATGGTCATGGCTTCTGCCACTATGTTTGACGCTGAAGAAGAGGCATCAGGCAACAGAACAACGGAAGACTCTTTGGCAATCGCTTCTCTGGCCTGAATGGCCTTGCCCGCCAGATCCAGCTGTATCGCCTTCTGACCTTCTTCGGTAGACGCCACCCGGCCGATAATCGCCAGTGCATCGGCTTCGGCTTTCGAGACCGCCAGAATAGCCTGTGCTTCACCTTCAGCTTTGAGAACCTGCTCGGATCTTTCCGCTTCTGCTGCCAGTACCCGGGCCTGCTTCATACCCTCGGCAATATTGATCTCGCTCTGGCGCTTACCTTCAGATTCCAGGATCACCGCCCGCTTTTCACGCTCGGCTTTCATCTGACGCTCCATGGCGTCCAGTACTGAACGTGGCGGCTCAATATCTTTGATTTCATATCGCAGTACCTGAACACCCCAAGGCAAAGCAGCATCGTTGATGGCAGACACAATCGCCGTATTGAGATTCTCACGCTCTTCGAACGTCTTGTCTAAGTCCATTTTACCCACTTCACTGCGCATGGTGGTCTGCGCCAGCTGAGTGACAGAAAAAATATAGTTATCGACGCCATAGCTGGCTTTGTAAGGGTCGATCAGCTTGATATAGAGCACCCCGTCAACAATCAGGGAGATGTTATCTTTGGTAATGGCCGACTGACTCGGCACATCGTACGCCTGCTCTTTCAGGGTCTGGGTGTAGGCCACCCGGTCAATCATAGGCACGATAAAATTCAGACCCGCTTCCATGGTCTTGTGATACTTGCCGAATCGCTCAACGACCACAGCGGTATTTTGCGGCACAAACTTAATAGAAGAACGCAGTATGACAATCACCAGGATTGCCAGCACCACCCAAATACTAAACACAGACGAAATCACAGACACTATATCCATTTTTGATATCCAACTTAATGCAATGAAAAAAAACCGTTCATCAGTAAACCCAAACGGCTGACTCTCCTAATACTCATACAGCTAATCTGATTTTTATGGAACAGGATTCACATCAATAGTGAGCCGCTGTCATCTTTTGCGCCCTTTAATACCCTTAGCAAGATTCAGGATATTTGCCAGCTCACTGCCTTCACAGTAAAATTCGCCCTCTGTTTTCCGCCTCCCATGAATTCACCCTGACGGTGAGCAGGAGTGCGGCCTGATCTGACATCAGACTTTGACCCAAAAGGGAAACCCGAGTTATGTTTAAACCTGAATTGTTATCGCCTGCCGGCAGCCTGAAAAACATGCGCTATGCCTTCGCCTACGGTGCCGATGCCGTGTATGCCGGCCAGCCCCGTTACAGCCTGCGTGTGCGCAACAATGAATTCAACCACGACAACCTGAAAATCGGTATCGACGAAGCCCATGCCCAGGGTAAAAAGTTCTACGTGGTGTGCAACATTCAGCCGCATAACTCCAAGCTTAAAACCTTTATTCGCGATCTGACCCCGATTGTTGAGATGGGCCCTGACGCCTTAATCATGTCCGATCCCGGCCTGATCATGATGGTCAGAGAAAGCTTCCCGGACATGCCGATTCACCTGTCAGTACAAGCCAATGCGGTGAACTGGGCGACGGTAAAATTCTGGTCAACGCAAGGGATTGAGCGGGTCATCCTATCCCGCGAACTGTCGCTGGAAGAAATCGAAGAAATCCGTGAAAAATGCCCGCAAACCGAGCTGGAAATCTTTGTTCACGGCGCACTTTGCATGGCCTACTCAGGCCGCTGCCTGCTGTCTGGCTATATGAACAAGCGGGATCCCAATCAGGGCACCTGTACCAATGCCTGCCGCTGGGAATACAAGGCGGAAACCGCCAAAGAAGACGATGCCGGTCAGATTGTAGAAGTGCAGCAAGCCGCTTCCGCGGTACAGATGCAGGACGTCGCGCCCACGCTGGGTGAAGGCAAGCCGACCGATCAAGTCATTTTGCTGAGCGAAAGCCACAAGCCGGATGAAAAAATGGCGGCGTTTGAAGACGAGCACGGCACCTATATCATGAACTCCAAAGATCTTCGCGCGGTTCAGCATGTTGAGCGCCTGAGCAAAATGGGCGTACATTCGCTGAAAATTGAGGGTCGCACCAAGTCTTTCTACTACTGCGCCCGGACGGCCCAGGTGTACCGTAAAGCGATTGATGATGCTGCGGCTGGCAAACCGTTTGATGAAAGCCTGATGTCGACACTGGAAAGTCTGGCTCACCGTGGGTACACCGAAGGCTTCCTGCGTCGTCATACCCATGATGCTTATCAGAATTACGACTACGGTTACTCTATTTCGGATAACCAGCAGTTCGTGGGCGAATTCACCGGCAAGCGCCGCGGTGCACTGGCGGAAGTCGAAGTCAGAAATAAATTTTTGGTGGGTGACAGCCTGGAGCTGATGACACCGAACGGCAACGTCACCTTTACCCTGGAGCACATGGAAAACCGTAAATCCGAAACCATTGCAGATGCCAAAGGCAGCGGACATTTCGTGTTTATTCCTGTGCCGGAAGATCTGGCGCTGCCCTTCGCGTTACTGATGCGCAATCTCAACGCCGGTGCAACCACCCGTAACCCTAACGCGGTCTGACCGGCTTCTGTTCGCCACCGTATTGCTGATCCTCTGCAATACGGTGGCAGACTAACTACTCACCGTCACATTGGGAATATCTGCGCATTTGATAGGGATAGTATACCGCACACCCTGCTGTACCATTTCCTGCTGGCACACAGGCTCTGTCGTTACTTCCGTCCATCCCCAACCCAGTAAGATAGAAACAACGATCAACGCTATGGGGTCTAATCGCACCTTCATTTACCACTCCCCCGCATAATCCAGGAACCACTGTTCACAATGGCCCTTGATATAATGCACTCAATTTCAACAATAATGTCGGATGCCACTTTGTCAGCCATGGCATAAAAAACCAACATTGCCAGAACACTATTGATTTGCGGCTGAGGAAGAAACAACGTTAAATCACTGAATTAGCCCGTTCTTGGCGATAACGCACCCGTTTCCCCCAAGTTATTGGGCGTTACTGACTTCTGTGCTACACTTTTTGCCGCTTTAACTCCTTTCATTTTTTGGGGAAATATCACAAAGCGCAGTTAACCGGCAAAGGATCGCACACCCGCTTTACCCTGTGACAAGAACCTCCTCGGACGTAAAAATTATGGCTTTATTGATTACAGACAAATGCATCAACTGTGACATGTGCGATCCCGAATGTCCGAACGATGCCATCAGCATGGGGGCGGAGATCTATGAGATTGATCCTGACCGCTGTACCGAATGCAAAGGCCATTACGACAAACCGACCTGCCAGTCAGTCTGCCCGATCAATAACTGCATTATCCTCGATCCCGCACATGTCGAGACCGAGGAGCAATTGCTTGAGAAGTTTGTGGTGTTGCAGGGAATGGCGTAACTGCGCTACTGAGACTGCTCCCTGAGTGCGCGCTGCTCTTTGGCGTATTTGTCTCTGTCCGCATCCTGAGCAGGGGCATTCAGCATCGCCATGCAACCCGCAGGCGGAAGCGGTTTCAGCACAGGCCGTTTCTTAACCGGTTTGGCACTGGCCGTTTTCTTTTCTGCAGCAGGTTTGGGTTGCCAGGAAAGCAGCTCTGCACCGCAGCCATCGCCCGGAGGCGGCGGTAACTGTTCCTTGCATTGCTGGCTTCCCTGCGGGCAATGCAGACGGACATGAAAATGATAGTAATGGCCCCACCAGGGTCTTACCTTGCGCAGCCAGCTGCGATCTGTCCATTGCGCGTCACACAGCTGTTCTTTAATGACAGGGTGGACGAATATGCGCGCCACGTTAGCATCTGACGCCGCCAGCTGAATCAGGTTCGCCTGGCTGGCCGACCAATTGTCTTTGATAATGCGGTATGCCTTGAGATCAACCATAGGTAAAGGTTGCAGCTCAGGCAGAGCCTGCTGAGAGGCCGGTTGGTCTAAGGTCGTCAGCCAGATATCGGCATCCAGCCCGGTTTGATGACTGGCATGCCCTGAGCGAAACCGACCGCCGCGCGGCATGGCGATATCACTGACCAGCAAATTACCCAACTGCAATTTTTTCGCCTTCGCCGACAATTGCTCCAAAAAAGTAATCATGCTCTCGTGACCGTAAAAGCGCCCGCGCTCGGATCTGACCCTTTGATAGCCTTCCCCTTGTTCGGGTAACACTTTGGCACCAGCCAGACAGCCATTGCTGTAACTGCCGATCGACTGCGGGCTGCCTGCTGTCGGGGCACGAAACTGCTCCCAGGGCGTCGCAGCCGCCTCTGTGCTCAGGCCCAGGCCGCCACCAAAGCACAGCAGGCAGGCGAGCAAAGCCGCTCGCCTGTCAGCCGCCAGAAAAGCAGGCCGTACACCCCCCAAACACTGCCAGAGGGCTAGTTGACTATTTACGCTCAACACCGGGCGCCACCTTGTAATAATTTGCGATCATAGTCACATAAGCATACACCATGGGACTGACTTTATTTGCTGTTCAATATTGAGACTGGCGTGCTGTGGCCGCTTGAGTGTCAGACGCGCCAAACCACTATGTACAGCTTTTCAGCTATCAGCCAGCTCTGTCTTGTACAGCATTTCATGCAAAAGGATCATGGCAAGCCAATTAAATCTAAAGTATTGATATTTAATGCATGATCAGCTTGTACAGCTTTTAGACCATTGCAACCCAAAAGCTCATCCCTGCGTATTCTTCCCCTTCTTTAACCTTAACCACGTACCGGCAGATTCTGCCCGTCCGCACTGACAGGACTCACTCACAGCAGAAAATTACCGCTGAGACTTAATGCAGGGCAAGCGGTATTCTGCTCTCCAGAGTCACCTGATGCTCCCTATGCCAGCGATCTTGCCAGCTTGCCTGTACCGTCACCGTTGAGATACCACCGGGCTGTGTGTCATGACCTATCACAGTCTGCAAACGGATAGTGACACCATGCAAAGCATGCTGCTGTGTGTGCGTAAGCTGTCCCGGCTGAGGATCAGCGCGCAGACTTGCTAAGTGCAAGCTATCCAGATGCTGGCTCTTCAGGTGCAGTTTCTCTAGCTGCGATTCCGCCAGATTCACCGCAGTGAGCATGACCAGGGCATTATCAGCCTGTATGTTGAGATAGGCATGCAGCTTCATCAGACCGGCCAGGCCGACACTGACCAGCAGGAGCGACACCAGCACCTCCACCAGACTGAAGCCCTGCTGTTTGTTCACTACCGGCTTTATAGCGTCAGACATCATGCCAGGCCCCGCGCAGCCAGCGGACCTGATAAACCAGCCGCTCTTGCGCTTGCGGCAAGGAGCCCAGAGCCACGCACTCTTGTTCCTGCTCTTGCTCTTGCTCGTCGCTGGCCGACAACGGCTCTGCACCTGAGTTGCACACCCTCACCACAGCAATGTGCTGAAGCCTGACTCTGGCCTTGCCGGCCACCCTGGCTTCGGCGCTTACCTGATAGCGGCCGTCCGCCAGAGGCGCAATTCGCACCGCTATATGCCCGTCGCCTTGTGTTGACGGGCAAAGAGCTGAACCGCTGTCAGAAAACGCCTGAGGATCGGTACTGACCGGCTGGCGCTGAAAATGCTCAGCCAGCAGGCCAAGCCCGCAAGCCAGTCCGCCTTCTGCCAGCCAGAATGCCTGACGCGAAAACACGGTATTCTGGGCGCGTTTGACCTGATAAAAGCTGGTGCTGTAGCTGGTCAGCACAAAGACCATGGCCACAGACAGCGTCAGGCTGCTCATCAGTAAAGTGCTGATGCCTTGCTGGGCCCTGACAGCGGCACGTTGAGGTTTCATCACGGATTCCTGACCCTCAGCGCCATCGTTTCATCAAGCTGCGTTGAGCCGTCCAGCGATGAGACAGAAAGACGGACAGATAACTGCTGGCCCGGGACGCCTTCAGCCTGGTAAGTGTCAGACTGAACCTGCCATCCGGTCACTGTCATCCAGCGGCCGTCCAGCAGTGCCTGTCCGCCCTGACATGCCTGCTCCGGGCTAGAAAAAGTATCGTGCGACGAACGTACTCTTAATTCGCCGTCTTGCTGGTAATAGGCCTTTACTACAGCACGGCCAGCCAGTTCGTAACTCATCACCAGACAGTGCCCGGCCGTCACCTGTATCGTGTGAACCGCCCCCGGCAGCAAAAGCGGCGTCCCCGGATCTGCTGTCTGAAAACCGGCCCGACGGACATCCCCCGAGAGCATGCGCCAGGCATCCTGCACGTCCTGAGCCAGGATCAGCTGCAGCGAGCGGCTCAGTGCCGCCTGTTTTCCGGCCATCAGCAAGTGCACCAGCAAAGACAGCACCATCAGACTCAATCCGGTCGCGACCGTCAGCTCTATCAGGCTGAACCCGCCTTGCCTGCTGAGGTTTTCAGCACTGGGCATAACCGGCCTCCCCGCTCAAAGTGCAGACATAGACTCTGCCGGTGACATTGCTGAAAGTGATCCTGACCTGCGACTTGCCGTCCCGGCCGACAAAAAAGCTGCCTGCGGCGTGAGGGCGTCCTGTCAGACTGTCCACTGTCAGAACATCACTGGCAAAACTGCGCGACAGTGTCATTTGCGGGAAATCAGCGGCGGTCAGCGGTTTTAGCACAGGCTCGCCATCTGCCAGCCTGGCAAGGATTGTCCAGTCGTCAGTTAAGGGCTGCGACGTCACGGTATGGTGCTGAGCGGTATGGTGCGGAACGGTCTCTAAACCCATCGACACATCTTCGCCGCGCATCACAGCTTCCGATTTGGCCTGGACCAGCAACCATTCCAGCTCACTGACCAAACGGTGCAGGCGCTGAGTGGCAAAGACCTCCGAAAAGGAAGGCGCGGCCACGGTAGCGATCAGCATGATGACAGATAACACCACTATGGCTTCAATCAGCGTCATCCCTCTGACGCTCGCAACACAATGTAACCGCGTTTGCCTGAATGGCATGTTTTCTGTCGCTGACTCCCAACTTCGCACCTGAGCTGCTCCCGAACCTTTTTCACCGCGCAATAGGATGGCAAAACAACAGCAAGATGCAGTTTCGGAATAGCGACTTAGTGACATGAATCGAAAGGAAAGAAAGATGAGGAAATCAAAAAATCAGCAGGGAGTGACACTGATCGAACTGCTGATTGTCGTTACCCTGGCAGGCATACTGGCGATGTCAGCCCTGCCGGCCTATCAGGCGCATCAGCAAAGAGCCTATCTGCGTCAGGCCCAGGCCGATCTCATCATGTTGCAGCTCGCCATTGAACAGCAGCGTTCTCAGGGTCAGGCGTATCCGGCGCAGTTGTCCGCCGCGCTCTGTCCCGCCTGCCGTTATGACAACCCCTTCTATTCTTACCGGATTGCACTGGAGAGTGGCACATACAGGCTGTGGGCCGAAAGCAAAGATGGCGCGCAGGAATGCGGCTCTATTGCGCTGTTACACAATGGCACCACTGTTCCGTCTGAGTGCTGGTAAAGCGGCTGGTACAAAATGGCAGCGGCAGAAACGACAAAGGCCAGCATAATGCTGGCCTTTAAGATAAGTGACTCAGAGGTTAACCGGTCAGATCATCAAAGAACTTTTTCACGCCGTCGAAGAAACCTTCCGAGCGCGGCTTGTGCTTTTTGGCATCAGAGCCTGCCAGCGTGTTCTCAAATTCCTGCAGCAGTTCTTTCTGGCGCGTGCTCAGGTTCACCGGTGTTTCAACCACCAGCTTACAGATCAGATCACCAACCGCACCGCCACGGACAGACTTCACGCCCTTACCGCGCATACGGAACATACGTCCGGTCTGGGTTTCCGTCGGTACTTTCAGGCTGACACGACCATCGAGTGTCGGGACTTCCACTTCACCGCCCAGTGCCGCCATGGTAAAGCTGACCGGTACTTCACAGTACAGGTTGTTACCGTCACGCTCAAAAATAGCGTGTTTCTGTACGTGCACCTGAACGTAGAGATCCCCGGCTGGCGCACCGAATTCTCCGGCTTCACCTTCTCCGGTCAGGCGAATACGATCGCCCGTATCCACACCGGCAGGAATCTTCACCGACAAGGTTTTGGTTTCCTGAACCCGGCCCTGGCCATGACACTTACCGCAAGGATCAGAGATGATCTTGCCGCGACCATGACAGTGAGGACAGGTTTGCTGTACCGCGAAGAAGCCCTGACGCATCTGCACCTGGCCGGCACCGTGACAGGTTCCGCAGGTCGTTGGCGAGGAACCTTTCTTCGCCCCTGACCCTTCACAGGTATCACAGTTTACCAGGGTGGGAACGCGAATTTCCTTGCTGCAGCCGCGTACCGCTTCCTCCAGGGTCAGCTCCATGTTATAGCGTAAGTCGGCGCCGCGCTGAGCACGGTGCTGACCACCACCACGACGGCCACCGCCACCAAAGATATCGCCGAACACATCGCCAAAGATGTCGCTGAAATCTGCGCCGCCGCCAAAGCCGCCACCACCGCCCATACCGCCTTGTTCAAAGGCTGCATGGCCATACTGGTCGTAGGCCGCTTTCTTCTGAGGATCGGTCAGAATTTCATAGGCGGTTTTCACTTCTTTGAACTTGTCCGCCGCCGTGTCGTCGCCCGGATTACGGTCCGGGTGGTACTTCATCGCCAGACGTTTGTAGGCCTTTTTGATGTCACGCTCATTGGCGTCACGGCCTACGCCTAACACTTCGTAAAAATCACGTTTTGACATAGTTAAACTGTCACCTGCTTATACAGCTACGGGCGTAAGAGTATCCCCAAACGCCCGTGCCCAAATAAGATTATGAGATCACACTCTTATTTTTTATCGTCTTTTACTTCTTCGAACTCGGCGTCTACAACATCGTCGTCTTTCGACTGAGTCTGCTCACCGCTGTCCGCTTGCTGGGCCTGAGCTTGCTGCTGGGCAATTTCCATCAGCTTCTGAGAAGCCGCGATCAGTGCCTGTACTTTGGCATCAATCGCTTCTTTATCTTCGCCTTTACGTGCTGCTTCCAATTCAGAAACCGCGGCTTCGATCTTCTCTTTCTCATCAGCTGGCAGTGCGTCGCCCGCTTCTTCGATTTGCTTACGGGTACCGTGTACCAACTGGTCAGCCTGGTTACGGGCAGAGACTAACTCTTCGAACTTCTTGTCCGCTTCTTTGTTAGCTTCTGCTTCCTGAACCATTTTCTCGATTTCGTCGTCGCTCAGACCGCCAGATGCCTGGATAGTGATCTTCTGCTCTTTACCTGTGCTCTTGTCTTTCGCAGACACGTGCAGGATACCGTCAGCATCCAGGTCAAAGATAACTTCAATCTGAGGCATACCGCGAGGTGCTGCCTGAATACCTTCCAGGTTGAACTGACCCAGGGACTTGTTAAAGTTCGCCTGCTTACGCTCACCCTGCAGCACATGGATAGTTACCGCGTTCTGGTTGTCTTCTGCTGTCGAGAACACTTGCTCCGCTTTGGTCGGAATCGTGGTGTTCTTCTCGATCAGCTTGGTCATCACACCGCCCATGGTTTCGATACCCAGAGACAGCGGTGTCACGTCCAGCAGCAGAACGTCTTTAACTTCACCGGCCAGTACACCACCCTGAACCGCAGCACCTACGGCAACGGCTTCGTCCGGGTTGACGTCTTTACGTGCTTCTTTGCCGAAGAACTCAGCCACTTTGGCCTGAACCATAGGCATACGCGTCTGACCACCCACCAGGATAACGTCAGTGATTTCGCCTACAGACAGGTCGGCGTCAGCCAGTGCCACTTTCATTGGCTCCAGAGAACGCTGTACCAGATCTTCAACCAGTGACTCCAGCTTGGCACGGGTCACTTTGATGTTCATGTGCTTAGGACCTGTCGCATCTGCAGTGATGTACGGCAGGTTCACGTCAGTCTGCTGAGCAGAAGACAGCTCAATTTTCGCTTTTTCTGCCGCTTCTTTCAGACGCTGCATCGCCAGCGGATCTTTACGCAGATCGATGGCCTGATCTTTCTTGAATTCGTCAACCAGGTAGTTGATCAGACGGTTATCAAAGTCTTCACCACCCAGGTGTGTGTCACCGTTGGTTGCCAGTACTTCAAACGTCTTCTCGCCTTCAACTTCATCAATCTCGATGATAGAGATATCGAAAGTACCACCACCCAGGTCGTATACCGCGATAGTGCGGTCACCGCCTTGCTTGTCCAGGCCATAAGCCAGAGCAGCAGCAGTCGGTTCGTTGATGATACGCTTCACTTCCAGACCCGCGATGCGGCCGGCATCTTTAGTAGCCTGACGCTGAGCATCGTTGAAGTAGGCAGGAACAGTGATTACTGCACCTGTCACTTTCTCGCCCAGGTAGTCTTCAGCGGTTTTCTTCATTTTCTTCAGCACTTCTGCTGAAACCTGAGGCGCGGCCATTTTCTGACCTTTCGCTTCCACCCAAGCATCACCGTTGTCTGCTTTCACAATTTTGAAAGGCATGATTTCGATGTCGCGCTGTACTTCTTCGTCTTCGAAGCGGCGACCGATCAGACGCTTGATTGCATACAGGGTATTTTCTGGGTTTGTCACTGCCTGACGTTTCGCAGGCTGACCGACCAGTGTTTCGCCATCTTGTGTATAAGCGATGATAGAAGGCGTAGTGCGATCACCCTCTGCGTTCTCAATAACGCGTGGCTTATCACCATCCAGTACAGCTACACATGAGTTGGTTGTACCCAAGTCAATACCAATGATTTTACCCATCTGGCTTTCTCCGAAATTCGTTGGTTTACTGGCTTCGTTCTGCGTAATGCAGAATCGAGCATGGGGGCCAAGGCCCTCAATTAATTCAATTACGCTATCGTATGACTACTAAATAAGGCCATCAGAGACCTTTTCAAGGGGCAGGTCGAAAAAAAATGTAAAAAATAAAAACCCACCAGAGTGGGCTTTCATCACTCGGCCTGCCCGTCAGGCGCATCAGGCCTGAGTGTCGACATTGCTGCCTGGTGCCGCCTTAGCGACCATCACCATAGCCGGACGAACCACACGGCCGTTCAGCTCATACCCTTTCTGCAGCACCATCATGACGGTGTTAGGCGCATGCTCTGCGCTTTCCTGCATCGACATCGCCTGGTGGAATTCCGGGTTGAACGCTTCACCCATAGGGTTGATGGCTTTCAGACCGAATTTCTCTACCGTGTCGGTCATGGTTTTCAGGGTCAGCTCAACGCCTTCCAGCATTGGCTTTAATGTCTCGTCGGTTTTATCAGCCAGTTCCAGCGCACGCTCCATGTTGTCGATCACAGGCAGCAGTTCACCGGCAAATTTTTCCAGCGCAAACTTACGGGCTTTGTCGATTTCCTGCTCGGTACGACGGCGCATATTCTCAATATCCGCGCGGGCACGCAGTACTGAATCCTGCTGCTCTTTCACTTTGGCTTCACTGACCGCAAGCGCGGCTTCCAGTTCTTCAATACGGGACAGTGCCAACTCGTCCAGCGTCAGTTCTTCCGCGCTGTCTGCAGCCGCTTCAGCGCCTGCTGCTTCCGTCTGCGCCTGCTGCAGTTCTTCTTCGTTCAACACTTCGTCTTTCTTGCTCATGCTTTCGCTACTCCGCTAAGCTCAAAAAGGGTGATATGCATGGCCGATAGGTTACGCAAGGCGCAACTTGCCGGCCACTATTAAAACGTGATGGGCATATTATGGGGATGAAGTTCAACGATTCAACCCGATATCGACGACAAAGGGCGACATTTCCTTATTGCTAAGGCTATACTGGCCCCATTCTTACCCGTTGGATCAAGGACATGACGCGCCCTTTTGAAATCATCGCCCTGGTTGGCAAGCCGAGAAATCCTGATGCGCTTCACACCCACACCAGCCTTTACAACTGGCTGACCGCCAAAGGCTACCAGGTACTGGTTGATCATCGTCTTGCCCATGATCTGGATGTGCCCGCTGAAGCGCTGTGCGATTTGCTCACCATAGGTGACCGCGCCAGCCTGGCCATTGTCGTCGGGGGGGACGGTAACATGTTAGGCGCCGCACGGGTACTCTCGCGCTTTGATATCTCTGTGATCGGCGTTAACCGCGGTAATCTGGGCTTCCTGACTGATTTAGATCCGGACAACTTCGAGCAGGAGCTGGAAAAGGTGCTGGACGGCGAGTTCGTCACCGAACAGCGCTTCCTGCTGGAAGCCGAAGTTCACCGTCATGGCCAGATAAAAAGCCGCAACACCGCACTCAATGAAGCCGTACTGCACCCGGACAAAATCGCCCATATGATTGAGTTCGAGGTCTACATCGATGAAAGCTTTGCGTTTTCTCAGCGCTCCGACGGCCTGATCATCGCCACCCCAACCGGCTCCACCGCCTATTCGCTGTCCGGTGGCGGCCCGATTCTCTCGCCGAGCCTTAATGCCATTACCCTGGTGCCTATGTTTCCCCATACCCTGTCATGCCGCCCGCTGGTGGTGGACGGCAACCGCAGGATCAAGCTGATTGTGCCTGACGACGGACGGACACTGGAAGTGAGCTGCGACGGACAGGTGTCGCTGCCGGTCAGCAGTGCGGCCAAGAGTCGGGAAGACCAGAGTTCACCGTGTCCGAGTACCCAGGCTTGTCTGGCCGGGGTGATGTCGCTGTCGGTGAGCTGGCCCAGCTCGCTGAATTCCAGATGCAGCGAGGTTAACAACTCATCCGCCACGGTTTCCTCCAGCAGCTCTTCGATGAGATGCTGCTGGAAGGTGCGCAAATCCTGCAGGCTTTCATGCGCCAGCCGGCCGTCTTTGCTCAGTAAAGACAGCCACTGAATCAGTCGGTTGGTAGTTTTGCCGGCCGCCGAGACCACCACCAGATCCTCAGTGCTGGAGTATTGCGCCAGAATATGGGCGACATTACGGTAACAGCTGGCATCCGCTAAACTGCTGCCGCCAAATTTGTGCAGCTGACGTTTCAGGGTCATTCACTGGCCTCCGCCGCTTTGGCAAAGGCCTGGACCAGATCGGCAATCAAATCATCGGCATCTTCCAGGCCCACAGACAGACGCAGCAGCGACGGCAAGATACCTGCCTCGCGCTGCGCCTCATCCGACATGGCTCGGTGGGTCATGCTGGCAGGATGCGCAATCAGACTTTCCGTGCCGCCCAGTGACTCAGCCAGAGAGAAATCGTTTAAAGACGCCACAAAAACTTCCAGTTGCTGCGTGCTGCCGGCCAGCTCAAAACTCAGCATGGAGCCAAAACCTTTTTGCTGCCGGGCCGCAATCTCATGACCCGGGTGATCAGCCAGGCTGGGGTGATAAATCTTGCCTACCAGCGGCTGGGTTTGCAGATAGGCCAGCAGCCGGGCAGCGTTTTCTTCATGGACACGCATACGCGCCATCAGAGTACGCACACCGCGCAGGGTCAGGTAAGCATCAAAGGGCGCGCCGGTGGCGCCGATACAGTTAGCCCACCAGGACAAGTTCTCGGCGTGCTCGCTGTCTTTGGCAATCAGCACCCCGCCAACCACATCGGAATGCCCATTGATATATTTGGTGGTGGAATGCACCACGAAGTCTGCGCCCAGGGCGATCGGCTGCTGCAGTGCCGGTGACAGAAACGTGTTGTCCACTGCCACCAGCGCCCCCGCATCGTGCGCCTGCTGGCACAGCTGCTCGACGTCGATCACCCGCAACAGCGGGTTGGACGGCGTTTCGACCCACACCAGTTTCGGCTTTTTCGCTAATGCCTCTGCCAGCGCCTGAGGGTTGCCCTGATCGACAAAAAGTACCTTGAAGTCACCTTTGCCGGCACGGGTATTGAACAAGCGGTAGGTGCCGCCGTAACAGTCATGGGGCGCCACAACCAGATCATCTGGCCCCAGTTGCGCCGTGGCCAGCAGGTTGATCGCCGCTGTACCACAGCTGGTCACCACACCGCCGGCCCCGCCTTCCAGCTCTGCCAGGGTGTCTGCCAATAAATTACGGGTCGGATTTCCCGAGCGGGAATAATCATACTGAGGTAAAGTCCCTAATTCAGGGAAGCCATAGGTTGAGGTCAAGTAAATAGGTGGCACCACTGCACGAAATTGCTGATCGGTTTCAATGCCGCTGCGAACAGCGATAGTAGCTGTTTTCTTGTCACTCATGTAATTTGCTTCCTTGTTTCTGGGACCAGGCCAGAGGCCGACGAGAGTAAGATGCCTCAACCTTAGCGAGATTTAAAAAAGACGTCAACACTTCTAGACGTCTATATGTCTTTGCTTGTGGCAGTAAATGCCGCTAAAATTCCCCCCATACAATATTTCAAAACCCTATATCGCTGAGAAGGTAAACAATGGCAAAGTGGAACGGTGAGTACATCAGCCCTTATGCGGAACATGGCAAGAAAAATGAGCAGGTCAAGAAAATCACTGTCTCTATCCCATTAAAGGTGTTGAAAATCCTCACAGATGAACGCACCCGCCGTCAGGTAAACAACCTTCGCCACGCCACCAACAGTGAACTGCTGTGCGAGGCATTCCTGCATGCTTACACCGGCCAGCCACTGCCAACGGATGAAGATATCCGCAAAGATCGTCCTGACGATTTGCCGGCAGAAGCCAAGGCCATCATGGACAGCCTGGGTATTGAATACGAAGACATCAACGAATAATCAAGATAACGCCCTGAGATAAAAAAAAACCAGCCATATGGCTGGTTTTTTCAATCATAAGCACACACTGTGTGTCATTACACTTCCATGTAACCCACAGGCATTTCGATACGGGCAACGCCGGATTCCACCGCCGCTACCGCAACCGCTTTGGCAACCCGTGGCAACAAACGCGGATCCATAGGTTTAGGGATAATATAGTCAGGACCGAACTCCAGCTTATCCACCCCTGCAGCTTTCACCACTTCTGCCGGCACCGGCTCTTTGGCCAGTTCGCGGATAGCGTTGACCGCCGCCAGTTTCATTTGATCGTTAATTTCGCTGGCACGCACATCCAACGCACCACGGAAAATAAACGGGAAACAAATAACGTTGTTCACCTGGTTCGGATAATCCGAACGGCCGGTTCCCATGATCAGATCATTGCGAACCGCATGGGCCAGCTCAGGTTTAATTTCCGGATCCGGGTTTGAGCAGGCAAACACGATCGGCTTGTCGGCCATCAGCTTGAGCGACTCAGGCGCCAGCAGATCCGGGCCAGAAACACCGACAAAGATATCCGCCCCTTCGATTACATCTTCCAGGGTGCGCTTGTCTGTGTTGTTGGCAAACAGTTGCTTATACTCGTTGATATCATCACGACGGGTGTGAATCACCCCTTTGCGATCCAGCATGTAGATTTTTTCACGCTGCGCGCCGCATTTGATCAACAGTTCCATACAGGCGACGGCCGCTGCGCCGGCACCCAGACAGATGATCACTGCTTCTTTGATATCTTTGCCCTGCAGCTCCAGTGCGTTCAGCATACCGGCAGCCGTTACAATCGCCGTACCGTGCTGGTCATCATGGAACACAGGCACCTGGCAGCGCTCGATCAGGCGCTTTTCAATCTCAAAACAATCGGGGGCTTTGATATCTTCCAGGTTAATACCGCCAAAGGTGTCGGCGATATTGGCCACAGTATCAACGAACTCGTCGATGGTACGGTGTTTCACTTCGATATCAATTGAATCCAGGCCAGCGAAACGCTTGAACAGCAGAGCCTTGCCTTCCATGACCGGCTTCGAGGCCAGCGGCCCCAGGTTACCCAAGCCAAGAATGGCCGTACCATTGGTAATCACAGCAACCATGTTGCCTTTACCTGTGTACTTATACACATTCTCTGCATTCTGGGCGATTTCCCGCACCGGCTCAGCCACACCAGGGCTGTAGGCCAGAGCGAGATCTTCTACTGTATTGGCAGGCTTGCTTAGTTCAACCGAAATTTTCCCGGGGACAGGGTAAGCATGATAGTGAAGTGCTTGTTGACGAAAATCTTCAGACATAATTATTAGAATCCTGAATGGATGGATGTTCTGTTCGGTTCGGTATTGAACAATCAATCATATTCGATAGCAGCACAAAATCCTAGTTCGCACAAGCTGGTAATACCAAGGCAATGACAGTGACAGGCCAGAAGATATGCAGGAGAAAACGAGCGGGAGTCATCACGACTAATAAATCAGTCATTTAAGGCAGGGAGAAACAGCAGACAGCAAAAAGGGACGCCTGAGCGTCCCTTTTCTCGACAGTGTCTTAACGCAATTACTTGCTAGACAGAGCGCCGAAACGCTTGTTGAATTTGTCGATACGGCCACCGGTGCTCACTTGACGCTGCTTACCAGTGTAGAATGGGTGACATTTGTCACACACATCCAGGTTGATGTCTTTTTTCATAGTTGAATTAAAGACAAAAGCGTTGCCGCAAGAACAACGTGCGTTTACAGCTGTGTATTCTGGGTGGATACCTTGTTTCATGGGAAACCTCTAAGCTAAGGCCGTGTCGCTCTCCCGATCCAAAGCCGGGCACCACACGTGGTTAATAAATACTGCCAGGCCAAAGGCGCTGGACAAATAGGCGGCGTATGATAATCAATCAGCCGACACAGATCAACCTGCAATCGCAGTGTCGTCTTGCTTTGCCTCACCCCCTGTGCAAGGTACACTGCCCTCTACCTGTAAGTATAAGTGATATCAGCCGATACCCATGACTGCCACCATCGCCAGGGTTGCCCTGCCCGTTCCGCTGGACAAAAGCTTCGACTACCTGATCCCATCAGGCCAACGGCCTGTGGTCGGTGGCCGGGTACGGGTGCCATTTGGCCGTCAGCAGCTGACCGGGATAGTCATTGCCCTGACCGGGCAGTCCGATTTTCCCCGCGACCAGCTCAAGCCCCTCAAGGCCGTTCTCGATAGCGAACCGCTGTGGCAGCCGCCATTGTTTCAGTTGCTGGAGTGGACCAGCCGCTACTACCAGTACCCTTTGGGCGATACGCTGGCCAATGCCCTGCCTTCGGCCCTACGTAAAGGCAGACCGGCCAATGCCGAGATTCGTTACTGGCAATTGACAGAAAAAGGTCAGGAACACCCTCTGGCGGCACTCAAACGGGCACCGCGGCAGGCAAAAGTACTGACGCTGCTGCGCCATGGCGCGCTGAGTCACGATGCCTTGCTCGATCAGGAGGTGAACAGCGCCACCCTGAAAACGCTGGCAGAAAAAGGCTGGGTCGAGAGTTTTCACACCACAGCGCCCAGCGGCCACTGGCCCACGGATTTCGCGGTCACCGAAGAGAAACCCCGCCTCAACGAAGAGCAGGCGCTGGCGATTGCCAGCGTCAATGCCAACCCGGATTATGCCTGTTATTTACTGGAAGGGGTGACGGGGTCAGGCAAGACCGAAGTCTATCTCAACCTGATTGAGCCGGTGCTGGCCGCCGGCAAACAAGCCCTGGTGCTGGTGCCGGAAATTGGTCTGACGCCGCAGACCATCAACCGTTTTCAGCGCCGCTTCAACGTGCCGCTGTTCACCATTCATTCCGGCCTGAATGATACCGAGCGCCTCAGCGCCTGGCTGGCCGGGCGCGACAATCAGGCCGGCATCATTATTGGTACCCGCTCAGCCCTGTTCACCCCCTTTGCCGATCTCGGCATCATTATTGTCGATGAAGAGCATGACTCATCCTATAAGCAGCAGGACAGCCTGCGCTATCACGCCAGGGACATGGCCGTGCTGCGGGCCAGCAAAGAAAACATTCCGATTGTGCTCGGTTCAGCCACCCCGGCACTGGAAACCCTGCACAATGCCAGAACCGGCAAATACCACCACCTGCACCTGACCCGCCGCGCCGGTAACGCGCAGGCCGCCCGTCACGGGGTGCTGGACATGAAGGGGCTCCATCTGGAGGCTGGGCTGTCCGCACCGCTGATTGCCCGTATGCGTCAGCATCTGAGCGCCGGCAATCAGGTGATGCTGTTTCTCAACCGCCGCGGGTTCGCGCCGGCCCTGATGTGCCACGAATGCGGCTGGCTGGCGGAGTGCAAGCGCTGCGATGCGTATTACACTTATCATCAGCACTCCGGCGAGCTGCGCTGTCACCATTGCCAGACCCAGCGTCCTGTCATGCCCCAATGCCAGCAGTGCGGTTCAACCCAGCTCCAGACAGTCGGGGTCGGCACCGAGCAGCTTGAACATCAGCTTGCCACCCTGTTCCCTGAATTCAAAACCGTCCGTATTGACCGCGACAGCACCCGCCGTAAAGGCAGCCTGGACAATTACCTGGAAGCAGTCAGGAACAAGGAATACCAGATCCTAATCGGCACCCAGATGCTGGCCAAAGGTCACCACTTTCCCGACGTAACCCTGGTGGCGCTGGTCGATGTCGACAGCGCACTGTTCAGCAATGATTTTCGTGCAGCGGAGCGGCTGGCACAGCTGTTCATCCAGGTCGCCGGCCGCGCCGGCCGCGCCAGCAAACCGGGCGAAGTGCTGCTGCAAACCCACCACCCGGAACACAGTCTGCTTCAGGCACTTCTCTACAAAGGGTACGACCACTTTGCCGCCCAGGCGCTGACAGAACGCCGTCAGGCCATGCTGCCGCCTTTTACCTATCTGGCACTGTTCAGAGCCGAAGCGGCGCAAAGTGAGCTGACCGAGCAGTTTCTCCATCAGGTGCGCGGCGTTCTGGAAGCAAGTCCGCTGTTTGAGTCACACACTCTGGTGCTGGGGCCCAATCCGGCGCCTCTCTCCCGCCGCGCCGGCCGCTACCGGTGGCAGTTACTGCTGCAGGCGCCTGACCGGAAAACCCTGCAAACTCTGCTGTCTGTGGCGCGTCCTGCCATTAACTTGCTGCCATTGGCGCGGAAAGTGCGCTGGTCACTGGACGTCGAACCTCAGGATTTAAGCTGAAGATAAGACAATTAATGCGATTTGGATCACAAGCCCAATGTAATTTATGCTATTTGGCACATGTTTAAACCCGCATAAAGCGCCTACAATAACAGGCTTGTTGGACCAGGTTTCTGCACCGATTTGGTTGCGATCCTCCAGCATTATTGAGAGAAATGTCTTAGAGAGGAACTATTTATGGCGACAATGAAGGATGTTGCCCAGCTAGCCGGAGTCTCTACCGCGACCGTGTCGCGCGCGCTGATGAACCCGGAAAAAGTGTCAGCCTCGACCCGTAAAAAAGTCGAACAGGCTGTCATGGATGCTGGCTATTCCCCGAATTCCCTGGCTCGTAACCTTAGGCGCAATGAATCCAAAACCATTGTCGCTATCGTCCCCGACATCTGCGATCCCTATTTCACGGAAATTATCCGGGGAATAGAAGAAGCGGCGATGGAATATGGTTATCTGGTGCTGCTGGGCGACAGCGGCCAGCAGAAAAGCCGGGAGAACTCATTCGTGAATCTGGTGTTCACCAAGCAGGC
Organism: Photobacterium sp. SP02; assembly: GCF_038519165.1. Classification (NCBI taxonomy): domain Bacteria; kingdom Pseudomonadati; phylum Pseudomonadota; class Gammaproteobacteria; order Vibrionales; family Vibrionaceae; genus Photobacterium; species Photobacterium sp. SP02. The sequence continues at coordinate 16,840 of NZ_JASJOJ010000044.1, read as the reverse complement.
GGACGGCATGTTACTGCTGGGCACGGATTTACCCTTTGATATCAGCAAACCGGAGCAGAAAAACCTGCCTCCTATGGTGATGGCCTGTGAGTTTGCCCCTGAGCTGGAGCTGCCGACTGTCCACATTGATAACCTGACCGCCGCGTTTGAAGCCGTGAACTACCTGACCCAGATGGGTCACAAGCACATAGCCCAGATCACAGGTCCCGACACAGCCATGCTCTGCCAGTTCCGCTCCCAGGGTTATCAGCAGGCCCTGCGCCGCGCCGGCACAGAACTGAATCCGGCTTACACGGTAAAAAGTGATTTCACCTTTGCCGGCGGTGCCCGCGCCGTGACCACCCTGTTATCGCTGCCGGAGCCGCCGACCGCCCTGCTGTGCCACAACGATGTCATGGCCATCGGCGCCATGCAGCAAGCCAAGCGATTAGGGATCAATGTTCCTCAGGATCTGTCCATCGTCGGGTTTGATGATATTCAGTTCGCCGAATACTGCGATCCGCCGCTGACCACAGTGTCGCAGCCCCGCTATGAAATTGGCCGTCAGTCGATGCTGATGCTGCTGGACATCTTACAAGGCAAGGATATAGCTGCCGGTTCGCGCCTGCTGGATGCCAAACTGGTCATCCGGGAAAGTGCCGCGCCACCGCCAGGCAATCCGCAATAGCCAGCGCGACCTGAGCTGAAAAAATCATCACTTTGAGCAAAAGGTCACAGAATGATCGGGAAGCTCTGCCTCTTCGGCAGGTACAGGCTTCCCGACACTAGCCAGTGTGGGCACTTCTTTGTACCATGTCTGACCATTAGTCCAACAATCATCAAAACATTGTGGCAACCAAAGATTACGTCAAGCGAGGCCGGGCCGCGAAAAAGCCCGCCAGAAGAACACCTTCCCGCAGCAGCAAACCCAGTGGCCAGTTCCCGGTAAAATGGGCACTGATCGCCCTGTGCCTGGTGATTGCCCTCGGCTATGGCTTATATTTTCTGTCTTCGTCACCCAAGCCTGCAGCACCCCATGCGACCCCGGTTAAGCCGCCGCCGGTCACAGTCAAAGACAAAACACCGCCTGCACCTGCCGCCAAACCCAAGCAGGAAACCAGCACCAAAGTCGACACCAAGCCTGTGACTGCGCCGAAGCAACAAGAAAAATTACCGCCTAAACCGGCAGAAAAATGGCGCTACATCGAAGAGCTGGAAAATAAAGAAGTGCAGGTGGAAGCGAAAAAGGTGCCGGATAAGCCGGGTCGCCCTTATCTGATGCAGTGTGGCGCTTACCGCTCGCCAGGGCAGGCGGAGGAGCGCAAAGCCATGATTGCTTTCCAGGGGCTCACCAGCCAGATCAAAGTGTCTCAGGGTGAAAAAGGCAGCTGGTATCGCGTGGTACTCGGCCCATACCCGCAGAAACGCAAAGCCGAAAGTGATCGCAATATGCTGCGTCGGGCCGGGATTGAACCTTGCGCCATCTGGTACTGGGACGCCTGAGTCGTTTGCTGAGCTGATAACGGCTCACTACACTGATTAAGGATGCTGAAGCAGACAAAACGCTGCCAAGGCATCCTTTTTTATGGCCTTCACTGCGCAGATTGTTTCGTTTGCCTTGAAATCGGAAACCACCATCCCCAGATCTGCGGCTATACCCATACCGGCCTACGAGCCGGACTGATGCTAAGAGGTAATACCGTGACAACCATAGTCTCTGTACGTCGCAATGGAAAAGTCGTCATCGCCGGTGATGGCCAGGTCTCACTGGGCAATACCGTCATGAAGGGCAATGCCCGCAAAGTCCGCCGCTTATACAACAATCAGGTACTGGCAGGATTCGCCGGCGGTACCGCCGATGCCTTCACCCTGTTTGAGCGCTTCGAACGCAAGCTGGAAATGCACCAGGGGCACCTGATGAAAGCCGCGGTCGAGCTGGCCAAAGACTGGCGTACCGATCGCAGCCTGCGCCGCCTGGAAGCCTTACTGGCCGTTGCGGATGCCACCGCCTCGCTGATCATCACAGGTAACGGTGATGTGGTTCAGCCAGAAAACGACCTGATTGCCATTGGCTCAGGCGGTAATTTTGCGTTATCCGCAGCCCGGGCGCTGCTGGAAAACACCGAGCTGGATGCTCGCACCATAGCTGAGAAGTCGCTGACCATTGCTGGTGATATCTGCGTTTACACCAATGACTTCCAGACTGTTGAAGAACTCGATACCCAGTAAGGATTCCCCATGTCTGAAATGACTCCCCGCGAAATTGTTCATGAACTGAACCGCCATATTATCGGCCAGGACAAGGCCAAGCGTGCCGTGGCAATCGCGCTGCGTAACCGCTGGCGTCGCATGCAGCTGCCGGAAGAGCTGCGCGTTGAAGTGACCCCGAAAAACATCCTGATGATAGGGCCGACCGGTGTCGGTAAAACCGAGATCGCCCGCCGTCTGGCCAAACTGGCCAACGCGCCTTTCATCAAAGTGGAAGCCACCAAATTCACTGAAGTCGGTTATGTCGGCAAAGAAGTGGAAACCATTATCCGCGATCTGACTGACGTTGCGGTCAAAATGACCCATCAGCAGGCCACCGAAAAAGTCCGCTTCCGCGCTGAAGAGCTGGCCGAAGACCGCATCCTGGATGTCTTGCTCCCGCCACCGCGTGATGCCTGGGGCAAGAACGAAGAAAGCGACACCAATTCGGCCACCCGCCAGTCATTTCGCAAAAAGCTGCGCGAAGGCAAGCTGGATGACAAGGAAATCGAAATTGACGTCGCCGCGCCGCAAATGGGCGTTGAGATCATGGCTCCTCCCGGCATGGAAGAAATGACCAATCAGCTGCAGGGCATGTTCCAGAATCTGGCGGGCAACACCACCAAAAAGCGCAAGATGAAAATCAAGGATGCGCTCAAAGCGGTGACCGAAGATGAGGCCGCCAAGCTGGTCAATCAGGAAGAGCTGAAAGAGCAGGCTATCCACGCGGTCGAGAACAACGGTATCGTCTTCATTGATGAGATCGACAAAATCTGTAAGCGTGGCGAAAGCTCAGGCCCGGATGTGTCCCGCGAAGGGGTTCAGCGTGACCTGCTGCCGCTGGTGGAAGGTTCTACGGTCTCGACCAAGCATGGCATGGTCAGAACCGATCACATCCTGTTTATCGCCTCCGGCGCCTTCCAGGTGGCACGTCCGTCTGATCTGATCCCTGAGCTGCAGGGCCGTCTGCCAATCCGGGTTGAACTCGAAGCCCTGACCAGCGAAGACTTCAAGCGTATCCTGACCGAGCCGAACGCGTCGCTGACCGAGCAGTACCGCGCCCTGTTGGCCACGGAAAATGTCACTATCAGCTTTACCGAAGATGGCATTGCCCAGATTGCCGATGCGGCCTGGCAGGTCAACGAGCGCACAGAGAATATCGGAGCCCGCCGTCTGCACACAGTGCTGGAGCGCCTGATGGAAGAGCTGTCTTATGATGCCTCCGAACAGGGCGGTAAAGAGCAGATCATCGACAAAGCCTATGTGCATGCCCATCTGGGCGAGCTGGTGGAAGACGAAGATCTCAGCCGCTTTATTCTGTAACCCGACCTGTCACTGAGTGGTTAACTTAACCACTCAGTGCTCCATACCCAGCGGGATGCCAGATTATCGACTGGCATCCCGTTTTTTATCTTCTTGTTGCGCCAGAGCAACATTCTTTTCTGTAATCGGACCATACTCACACCCTATGCTGTCTTTATCTTGGGATCATGGCTTTGTCCTCTCTCTCCGTCTGGCTGGATGCGACCCGGCCCAAAACCCTGCTGCTGGCCGTGGCCGCTTTGCTGTGCGGTAACAGCCTGGCCGCTGCCCAGGGGCACTTTTCACCGGCGATCGCCCTGCTGGCACTGCTGACGGCTTTGCTGCTCCAGATACTGTCTAACCTGGCCAACGATTATGGCGACGTGCGCAAAGGCACGGATAACCGCCACCGGCTGGGGCCGCAGCGCGGACTGCAACAGGGCCGGATTTCCCTCACTGCCATGCGTGCTGCCATAGGCGTGACCCTGACGCTGACCACCCTGAGCGGCATCGCCCTGCTCTGGCTGGCCCGGCCGTCCTTCACCGTCTTGCTCAGCTTTATGGCCCTGGGAGCCGTTTCTGTGCTGGCAGCACTGGCCTATACCTTAGGCACAAAACCTTATGGTTATCGCGGACTGGGCGATCCTGCGGTGCTGATCTTCTTCGGCTGGGTCGCCGTCGGCGGCAGCTATTACCTGCAGAGCCACCAGCTCCAATGGGCCATCTTACTGCCGGCGACGGCCAGCGGACTGCTGGCGGTCGGGGTACTGAATCTCAATAACCTGCGGGATATCGATAACGACAGGGCCTGCGGGAAACTCACCCTGGCGGCAAGACTCGGTCCGACAGCCGGCCGCTGGTATCACCTGCTGCTCATGGTTGCCAGCCTGATCGGCTTTACGGCCTATGCCCTGCTGACGGCCCGTTCGGCGTGGGGCTGGTTATTTTTGCTGGCCGCCCCTTGGTTGCTGGCGCACGCCGCTAACGTGCTGGTCACGCAAAAAGCGCAGTCATTGGCTCCTATGCTGGCCTTACTGGCTAAAATAGCACTGATGACTAACCTGCTGTTTGCCATCGGATTGCTGGCAGACCGCTAAAGCATAGCGCCGAGATTGCAATGCAGCCTGAGCTGGTTATACTTTCAGCAAGTTAGTGAATAGGCGCTTTCTGCTTCCTGTCCTGCTTAATATTACTGCCAATAAAGAAGCGAGCTTATGGAATACAATACCTCTGAACTCTGTGATATTTACCTCGACCTGGTTGATGTGGTTGAGCCAATGTTCAGCTCTTACGGTGGCCGAAGCTCATTCGGAGGCCAGATCACCACAGTAAAATGCTTTGAAGACAATGGCCTGCTTCAGACTGTGCTGGCCGAACCCGGTGCCGGGCGAGTCCTGTTAATTGATGGTGGCGGTTCGCTTCGTCGCGCACTGATTGATGCCGAGCTGGCACAACTGGCAGTACAGAGTGAGTGGGAAGGGATCATCGTCTATGGCTGTGTGCGCCATGTCGATGAATTAGATGAGCTGGATATCGGCATTCAGGCCATGGCATCTATCCCTGTCGGTGCTGACAAGCAAGGGACAGGCGAAGTCGATGTCGCGGTTAATTTCGGCGGAGTGACTTTCCTGCCGGAAGATCATCTCTATGCCGACAATACCGGGGTGATTTTGTCGCCGGAGCCGCTGGATATCGACTGATACTTCACAGGCTCTCTGAGCGGCTGAAAGAAAAACAGAGCCAAACGGCTCTGTTTTTCTTGCCGATGGCGGCGGTGGACATTACTCCACTGTCTCCATTTTACCCAGCAGCGTACGGACACGCTCCTGCCACGCCTGATGATCATTGCGCAGCTTCTCGTTATCCTGGGCCAGCGACTCACGATCTGCACGCAGTTCCTGAGCAAGGTTTACCAGGTTATCGTTCTTCTCTTTCAGTTCTTCCACTTCCATCTGCAGCAGGGAAATGGTGTCGACAGCCATTTGCACCTTGGCTTCCAGCTGTTCCAGCATCTCTAAAGACATAGTTTTCACCCTATCAGCACCTGCGCAAGACCGCAGCTTAAGCTACGCCTACCAGGCAAATTACAATTCCAATGTAGCCCCTATTCTAACTAGGCCTTATTCGTCTGGCATCTACTAATACCACGCTTTATCACAATCGGATAAAAATTATCCAAACTTCCACAAAATTTTACCTTCCGAACGTCAGCGCGGGCGGCCCGCTGCGCTGAACTGTTAGCGAACACTCAGTTTTCCTCCGCGCGTTTTGAACCGCTGTGGCCGACATGCTAGTGTTCGCGCCTCGCAAGATAAAATAGAGCATAAACTCTACCCTCCGGCTTTCGATTTCCTTTCGAAATCGACCAATGAAACAAATTATATGCTCGAACGCACATTTTTGATTCACAGCCCTTTCGATGAAATCACCATTCGAGTATTTTTTGGTCACATAACGATAACAACTCTATTACCTATCACTCGACATAAGGATTGGCACATGACAAAACGACAACCCCCTACGCTGCTCGGCGAATGCCTGGCAGAATTCATCGGCACCGGACTGCTCATCTTCTTTGGTGTGGGCTGTGTCGCCGCACTGGTGTTAGCAGGTGCTGACTTCGGTCAGTGGGAAATCAGCATTATGTGGGGCCTTGGCGTCACCATAGCGATTTATTGCACCGCGGGTGTCTCCGGCGCACACATCAACCCGGCCGTCACTATTGCACTCGCCCTTTTTCACGGCTTTGATAAAACCAAAGTGCTCCCTTACATTCTGTCCCAGCTGGCTGGCGCCTTCTGCTCGGCCGCCCTGGTATACGGCCTGTACAGCAACTTGTTCACCGAGTTCGAAAGCGCGCAGGGCATTCTTCGCGGCAGTGCAGAAAGTCTGGCCACGGCAGGGATCTTTTCTACCTACCCGAATCCTGCCCTGTCACTGAGCGGTGCTTTTGCGGTCGAGTTTGTCATCACCGCCGTGCTGATGTTTGCCATTCTGGCCATAGGTGATGAGAAAAACGGCGCTCCGCGCGGCGCGCTGGGTCCGGTTCTGATCGGTATCCTGATTGCCGTGATCGGTGGTTCACTCGGTCCGCTGACCGGTTTTGCCATGAACCCGGCCCGGGACTTTGGCCCCAAGTTTTTTGCATACCTGGCAGGCTGGGGTGAAATGGCGCTGACTGGCGGTAAAGATATTCCTTACTTTATCATCCCTATTCTGGCGCCGATTGCCGGAGCCGGCTTCGGTGCCTGGCTGTACCCGAAAGCCGTTGGCATCTATCTGCCGGGTAACCGCTGTACACTGCCGAACCAATGTGAATCAGACAATGAGAAAGAAGTCGCGCAAGCCTGATTGCAGCGCTATCTATAATTAATCTAGAGAGAAGAGGACACTCAGATGACCACAGAACAAAAGTACATAGTCGCACTCGATCAGGGAACCACCAGTTCACGCGCCGTGATCTTGGATCATGACGCCAACATAGTCTGCACTGCGCAGCGCGAATTCACCCAAATCTACCCCAAAGCGGGCTGGGTTGAGCACGACCCGATGGAAATCTGGGCCAGCCAGAGCTCCACTATGGTGGAAGCCCTGGCCAAAGTCGGCATCCGCACCGACCAGATTGCCGGTATCGGTATCACCAACCAGCGCGAAACCACCATTGTCTGGGACAAGAACACAGGTAAACCTGTCTACAACGCGATTGTCTGGCAGTGCCGCCGTACCGCCGACATCTGCCAGCAGCTGAAACAACAGCCGGGGCTGGAAGAGTACATCCGTGACAACACAGGCCTGGTGGTCGACCCGTATTTCTCCGGCACCAAAATCAAGTGGATTCTGGACAACGTCGAAGGCGCCCGTGAGCAGGCCGAAGCGGGTAACTTGCTGTTCGGTACCGTCGATACCTGGCTGATCTGGAAACTGACCCAGGGCCGCGTGCATGTCACCGACTACACAAACGCCTCCCGGACTATGCTGTTTAACATCAACTCGCTGCAGTGGGATGAAAAGCTGCTCAAAGCCATGGATATCCCGCTGTCTATGATGCCGGAAGTCAAAGCCTCGTCCGAAATCTACGGCCAGACCAACATTGGCGGCAAAGGCGGCACCCGGGTGCCTATCGCGGGCATTGCCGGTGACCAGCAGGCCGCGCTGTTCGGTCAGATGTGTGTGGAGCCCGGTCAGGCCAAAAATACCTACGGCACCGGCTGCTTCCTGCTGATGAACACAGGCAAAGAGAAAGTGAACTCGCAGAACGGCCTGCTGACCACCCTGGCCTGCGGCCCGAAAGGCGAGCCGGCGTATGCACTGGAAGGGGCGGTCTTCATGGCCGGTGCCTCTATCCAATGGCTGCGTGATGAGCTGAAACTGCTCGGTGATGCCAAAGATTCTGAGTACTTTGCAGAGAAGGTGGGCAGTGCCAACGGCGTGTATGTGGTACCGGCCTTCACCGGCTTAGGTGCTCCTTATTGGGACCCGTATGCGCGCGGCGCCATTGTCGGCCTGACCAGGGGTGTCAACAACAACCACCTGATCCGCGCCACACTGGAAAGCATCGCTTACCAGACCCGCGATGTCCTGGATGCCATGCAGGCCGATTCAGGGATCCATCTGGCCGCGCTGAAAGTGGATGGCGGGGCGGTGTCCAACAATTTCCTGATGCAGTTCCAGTCTGATCTGCTGAACACCGAAGTGCACCGCCCTGTGGTGACTGAAGTCACCGCACTGGGCGCCGGCTATCTGGCCGGCCTGGCGGTGGGCTTCTGGGACAGCATTGATGAGCTGAAAAACAAGGCGGTACTGGATCGCAGCTTCACCCCTTGCCCGGATGACAGCAAACGCGCCCGACGCTATAAAGGCTGGAAGCGCGCCGTGGAATGCGCCAAAGGCTGGGCCATCGACGAGGACGAATAATCCCCGCCGACGAGTCTTTTAACACTGAGTGTTTTAACTCTGACCACAAGCCTGCCCTTACCGGCGGGCTTGTTTTTTATCGATACCTTGCAGCAGGAAACGCGGCGCTGGCGTCTGTGTTACAATTCGCGCAGAGAATCGACACCCTGATATCTGTGACTGACCTGATATCTTTTACTGAGTAGTTCTGGAGTTCCCATGAAACGCGATTTGGCAATGGCTTTTTCCCGTGTCACTGAAGGTGCCGCGCTGGCAGGTTATAAATGGCTCGGCCGGGGCGACAAAAATGCCGCTGACGGCGCTGCTGTCGAAGTCATGCGCACCCTGCTAAACAAAACCGAGATCACCGGTGAGATAGTCATCGGTGAAGGGGAAATTGACGACGCCCCTATGCTGTATATCGGCGAACAGGTCGGTGCCGGTGGCGATGCGGTCGATATCGCGGTCGACCCGATCGAAGGCACCCGGATGACCGCCATGGGCCAGAACAATGCGCTGGCGGTGCTGGCGGCCGGTGAAAAAGGGGCGTTTCTCAAAGCACCTGACATGTACATGGAAAAGCTGGTGGTCGGCCCGCAAGCCAAGGGACAGATAGATCTCAATCTGCCGCTGGAAGACAACCTGGTCAATATCGCCGCCGCGCTGGGTAAGCCGTTAGAAAACCTGGTGGTGACCACACTGGCGAAACCGCGCCATGACGAGATTATTGCCAACATGCAGGCCATGGGCATTCGTGTCTATGCCGTGCCGGACGGCGATGTGGCCGCCTCCATTCTCACTTGCATGCCGGACAGCGAAGTGGACGTAATGTACTGCATCGGCGGCGCGCCGGAAGGTGTGGTCTCGGCAGCAGCTATCCGGGCGTTAGGCGGTGATATGCAAGGGCGTCTGCTGCCACGTTTTCTGGTCAAAGGCGGCAGTGATGACAACTATCGCATGGGCCAGCAGGAAATGGACCGCTGCCGCGAAATGGGCATTGAACCCAATCAGGTCCTGCTGCTGGAACAAATGGCGAAAAGCGACAATGTGATCTTTGCCGGTACGGGCATCACCAAAGGCGATTTGCTGGACGGCATTACCCGCAATGGCAATATCGCCACCACAGAAACCCTGCTAATCCGCGGTAAATGCCGCACGATCCGCCGAATCAAGTCGATTCATTATCTGGACAGAAAAGATCCGGCTATCCTGCCCCATATTCTCTGACAGCGCTCTGCCTTCCCGGTACGCGATAAGTACCGGGATAACCGCCTGATCATAATAAGACTTTCACTGCTTTTTTTATCAAGCTGGACTATGCTATTTAGTAAAGCCATTGCTTTATATACTTGGCTGACCACATAATAGGCGCATGAATACAAGTAATACGACTATGAAAACCATAGATAAAATTCTCCACAGAATGAAGCAAGACGGCCCGGTCACTGCCAAAGCCCTGTCAGAGGAGCTGAGCCTGACGACTATGGGCGTGCGCCAGCACTTGCAGGGGCTGGAAGACGACGGCCTGGTGGGGTTTGAAGACATCAAAGCCAAAGTCGGCCGGCCAACCCGTCACTGGCACCTGACGGCCAAAGGCCACGAGCAGTTTGCTGATCGCCACGGTGATCTGATCATTCAGATGCTGGATTCGGTGGAAAACCTGTTCGGTCAGGAAGGTTTGCAGAGAATTTTACTGCAGCGTGAAGAAGGCACGCTGAACCAGTATCAGCAGGCCATTGCAAAGGCCACAGATTTAAAAGAAAAACTTCAGATTCTGACTACACTGAGGGAAAAGGAAGGTTACATGGCACAGCTGGAGTCCGATGAGCACGGCTTCATTCTGATTGAGAACCATTGTCCTATCTGCCATGCCGCGAAGCGCTGCCCCTCACTTTGTCGATCTGAACTGGCGGTCTTCCAGCGTCTGCTGGGGGACGGTGTGACCATAGAGCGCAACGAACACATTATTGCCGGACAGCGCCGATGCAGCTACCGCATTCATCCGTCCTGAGAATCTGACTAGGTCAATCTGACAATGTAAAAGGAGATCAACAATGGCTGACTGGATCCCTGCCAAGGTTATCAGTAATCGTCACTGGAACAGCGAACTGTTCAGTTTAACGCTGGAGGCGAATATTGAGCCTTTTAAAGCCGGGCAATTTACTAAGCTGGCGCTGGAATGCGACGGCAAAATGATCCAACGCGCCTACTCCTTTGTCAATCCGCCCAGCAGCCATCAGATTGAAATCTACGCCACCAGAGTGGCCGACGGTTTGCTGTCCCCTCGCCTGCACGCCCTGACAGCTGAAGACGAGGTCTTCATCACCGCCCGGGCTAACGGCTTCTTTACCTTGGATGAAGTGCCTGACGGGGATAGCCTGTGGCTGTTGTCAACCGGGACGGCCATCGGCCCCTATCTGTCCATTTTGCGTGAAGCCACCGCCTGGCAGCGGTTTCGTAAAATCGTGCTGGTGCATGCCGTTCGCTTTGCCGCCGATCTCAGCTATCAGGCCGAAATCAACGCGCTCAAAGCGGCCCATCCCGAACAGCTGATCGTCCAGCCGTTTGTCAGCCGCGAGCCGGCACCACTGGCGCTCACCGGCCGCATTCCTCAGGCCATTTCAGACGGCCTGCTTGAACGGCACGTTGGTCTGACGCTCGATCCGAAAACCGCACAACTGATGCTGTGCGGTAACCCGGCAATGGTGAAAGACACCAAGGCAGTGCTGGAAGCGCGCGGATTTGAGAAAAACCTGCGCCGCAAACCCGGCCAGATCACCGTCGAGCACTACTGGTAACCGGGCTGGTAGCTAGCCAGAAAACCACTGCCAGCCTTATTCCCTGTACACTCTGGTCTCTTTTATTGAGCGTCTCGTCAATGAGACGCTTTTTTCATTCCCCGACATCTAGTGTTAAGTAAGTCACAGATTTGACGCTTGGGGGAATGAGTTATGCAGACGTTACCATCCTTTGATGAACTCAAAAAACTGGCCGAAACGGCCCCTGAAGAGCTGGAAGCCTTGCGACTGCGGATGAGCGAGGAAATCATTGAGAACGCCAGCCCGGCCATGCAACCGCGCTTACGCGCGCAGATGAGCCACATCAACCAGGTCATTGCACGGGGTAAAAATCCGAACCATACCAATATGCTGCTGCGGGCTGAACTACAACAACAATTACAGCGCTTTGCCCGCTCACTGACTGCCCCCGAAACCCTGACAGAGCATGAAGCGAAAGTGATGCCGTTTCGCCGTCAGGCATAATGCCAGCGATACGAATACCGAGGGCCAGCCTGAATGCTGGCCCGTTTTTGTGGTCTGAGGGTTAAAGATAGGATTTCCGCTGTCCGCTCAGCGGTTTTTCGGCTTCAGCTATCTTTTCGCTTTCAGCTATCTTTTCGACTTCAGATAAGTGTCGCTTTCCATATCCCGAATCTCAATCGTCAGGCTGTCAATCGTCGCGGCGTGCTGCTCCAGCAGCGGCATCAGACGCTCGGCCAGTCCGCGCTTACAGTCATTGTCACGCCCCGACAACAAAGCCAGTTCCAGGTGAATAAAATTATGGGCATCGCCGCCCTCTCCCACCTGCCACTGATGGCAAGGATAGGCGCGAGATTTGACAGAGGCGGGTTCAAACACCCCGCAGGTCAGCAATGACTGATGGAGCTCTTCCAGTAAGGCGGCAACGTTAACGCGCTCAGCAACGGGATCGGCAAATTCCAGCTTCAGGTGTGGCATACAACTCTCCTTGTTGATCAGGGGCGACCCGATATTCCATTAACTGGCGCATAACTTAGCCGATTTTACTGCCGGCAGCGACACGGGCATGCAGAAATTCCCTGTTGATCACTTTTCACCCTCAATGTGGCTAACCGCTCCGAGTGGAAAGTGAAAATTTATTACAGCTCAGAGTTCACTTTTGCCGTTGAAACAGGTACAACCGGGCATGGATTTGTTCGAGATTAAGGAAGTTTACGTCTATCGGGCGTATACTGTCGGACGTTTAAACCTGCATTATCAGGCAGGCTGCACTGAACACACCACTGCCTGACAGCGGTGTACTCAGTTTAGTCTGACTTTAGACATCACATAGATATGGAGAAAATCTTATGCGTCATCCTGTAGTTATGGGTAACTGGAAACTAAACGGCAGCAAAGAAATGGTCACCAACCTGCTGACAGGTCTGGATGCCGCGCTGGCTGGCGTTGAGGGCGTTGATGTGGCAGTCGCGCCACCTGTGATGTACCTGGATCTGGCACAGCGCCTGATCAGCCAGGGCAAGAGCAACATCATCCTGGGTGCCCAGAACGTAGATGTGAACGCCAGCGGTGCTTATACAGGTGATATCTCACCTGAGATGCTGAAAGATTTCGGCGCCAGCCACATCATCATCGGCCACTCAGAGCGCCGTGAATACCATCACGAGTCAGACGAGTTCGTGGCTCAGAAGTTTGCCTTCCTGAAAGAGCACGGCCTGACACCTGTACTGTGCATCGGTGAATCTGAAGCACAGAACGAAGCCGGCGAAACGGTTGCCGTTTGTGCCCGTCAGCTGGACGCTGTGATCAAAACACAAGGTGTTGAAGCCCTGAACGGTGCCATCATCGCCTATGAACCTATCTGGGCCATCGGTACAGGTAAAGCCGCAACGGCCGAGCAGGCACAGGACATTCACGCCGCTATCCGTGCCCACATCGCGTCGTTCAGCGCAGAAGTCGCGAAAAACGTAGTGATCCAGTACGGCGGTTCGGTTAAAGCCGGCAATGCCGCTGAGCTGTTTGCGATGCCAGACATCGACGGCGCCCTGGTTGGCGGCGCTGCGCTGGATGCAGAAGGCTTTGCCGCTATCGCTAAAGCGGCAGCAGAAGCCAAGAAGTAAGACACCATCAGGAGCGGCGCCTGCCGCTCCGGCAGCGTCCTGTCTCAGACAGGCACACAAAAAAGCCGACCACAGCAGCGTCGGCTTTTTTATTCACTTGTCCCGTCCTGAAATGATCAGAACAGCTTATCGGCGACCTTGTACAAATCAGTGCGCACCGGGCGTTTCATATTTTCGATGGCATCAATGATGTCGTGGTGGACCATTTTTTCATTCTGCACCCCCACGCAACGGCCACCTTCACCTTGCATCAGCAAATCAACCGCGTAAGCACCCATGCGCGAGGCCAGAATGCGGTCAAAGGCAGTTGGTTGTCCGCCACGCTGGATATGGCCCAGCACGGTGGCGCGGGTTTCGCGGCCGGTTTCCGTCTCGATATACTTAGCCAGCTGATTGACGTCTGTCATCAGCTCGGTAATCGCCACAATCGCGTGCTTCTTACCTTTGTAGATACCTTCTTTGATTTTGGCCAGCAACTGCTCTTTGTGCAGGCCGGTTTCCGGGGTGATGATGTACTCACAGCCACCGGCAATCGATGCCATCAGGGTCAGATCGCCGCAATGACGGCCCATGACTTCCACAATCGAAATACGCTGGTGCGACGATGAAGTATCACGCAAGCGGTCAATCGCATCAATCACGGTATTCAGCGCCGTCATAAAACCGATCGTATAATCGGTACCAGCCACATCGTTGTCGATAGTGCCGGGCAGGCCGATACACGGATAGCCCATCTCGGTCAGCTTTTTCGCGCCCATGTAAGAGCCATCACCGCCGATCACCACCAGCGCATCGATACCGTGAATTTTCAGGTTTTCGATCGCCTGAGCACGGACTTTCTCATCACGGAATTCAGGAAAACGGGCAGAGCCAAGAAACGTGCCGCCCCGGTTGATCACGTCAGAGACACTGGAGCGGTCAAGTTTCTGAATCCGGTTCTGATGCAGGCCCTGATAGCCATCATATACACCGTAAACTTCCAGGCCTTCTGATAAACCTGCGCGAACAACACCGCGAATCGCCGCGTTCATACCTGGGGCGTCACCGCCACTGGTCAAAACACCAATCTTTTTAATCATGGTTACCCTCTGACTTTGGGAAATGAAAATCCTTTCCTTTGCGAGCTGGCCCAAGTCAGCGACTCCGCCTCGCCCCCCTCACGGTGGCGACTCGCGTAAACTGTAACTTTCCTACTAATGTAGGAGTATTACAATTTAGAAAAACGATGTATTGATTCATATCACGTAAACTTGCCATGTGTCGGCAGCCTTGCTGGCATACTGGAACCCCGAGTGCGTTTTGTACCCCAGGGTGCCGCCAGACTATATGCCACTAAGTATATGCTTAGTTCGCAATGTCGGCCGCCTCGCCGGCAAATTCTCCCGAACCCTGACGTTCAGTCGGGTTTCCGGCCACATGGACAGCTAAATATTATTCGCAGTATAGCGGTTTTGTGATGAAATTTAATAACAAAATTGACAAGTTAAGCTCATGGTGACAACAAAAAAAGCCACAACATTTCGTTGTGGCTTCGGTGTTTTCAGTCAAATACAGCATTATTCACTGTGTTTTTCTTGCCATTTCGCCATGCATTCTGCCTGCTTCTCGGCTTTTAATGTCTTGTACTGTACTTTCTGCTCCGCAGTCAGAATATTGAGCATGTCGTGACGTTTTTTCATCATGCTGACACGACGCTCAATTTGTTGATCTGACATTTGCTTGGCCAGATCACGCACGGCATTTTCATCAAAGTTGTCGGCAAGCAGCAAATCTTGCATCTTGTCGTGATTTGCTTTCATGGCTTCACGGCCCTGGGCCATGTTTTCGCGCATCTCGGCTTTGTTGCTCTCGCGCAGGCTGCGCATCTGCTCTTTTTGCGCATCGGTCAGATCCAGAGACTGCATAATGCCACGCTCAGCACGAGGACCACCACAGTCACCATAATGACCTTTACCATGATATTTGCCGCCTTCCGCCAGCGCCGAAACTGAGCCCAGCAGCATAGGTACCGCAAGTACCATGGCGACTGTGGCTTTCATTTTTCTGGTCATAGTCTTATTCATATCCTGTTCTCGCTCTGTTGATGTCCGATAAGCAAATACTACCCGCTGGCAGGTAAACTGTTGTCGTGAAAACGTAAAGCTGGGTAAAGCCCTGTTAACCGGCTTGGCCTGCTTTCGGGCATAGGGGATACTTAACCTGAATCATTTAGAGGGTATGGAATCAGTATGGCAAACATTCTTCTGGTCGATGACGATAATGAACTGACAGCACTGCTCAATGACATCCTTCAGCTGGAAGGATTCACGGTGCGCGTCGCGCACAATGGCGAGCAGGGGCTGTTAATGGTCGATGAGGACACAGATCTGATCCTGCTGGACGTCATGATGCCGGTCATGAACGGCATTAATATGCTGCGCAAACTCCGCGAGACCAGCAGTACGCCGGTGCTGATGCTGACCGCCAAAGGCGAAGAGATAGACAGAGTGCTGGGACTGGAGCTGGGCGCGGATGACTATTTACCCAAGCCTTTCAGTGACAGGGAACTGCTGGCCCGCATGCGTGCTATTTTACGCCGCTCCCGCATGGTGCAGGACAATCAGAACGAATCAGACTGCGTGAGCTATCTGGATCTGACCATTTATCCCGGCCGGCAGGAAGTCACCTGTAACGGCGAACTGATAGAAATGACCGCCACTGAGCTGGCCCTGCTCAGTCACCTGATCCGCCACCCCGGCACTGTGGTGACCAAACAGGATCTCAGCCTGGAAGTGCTGGGCAAACGCCTGGCGCCGTTTGACCGGGCCATCGACATGCATGTCTCCAACCTGCGTAAAAAGCTGCCCGCGCGCGAAGACGGTAAGCCCCGAATCAAAACCCTGCGCGGCAAAGGCTATCTGTTTGTGGAGGCGGGATGAAACGGCCGCTGTTTAACCGGCTCTCCAGCCGGATCTTTGCCATTTTCTGGCTGACCCTGATGCTGGTTGTGGTGGTGCTGCTGCTGCTGCCGCACCTTGACCCACGCTCGCAGCACACGATTCCTCAGCCGGAGCTGGAGCGTTATCAGGACGCCGCGACGCGCATTTCAGAGCGGTTAAGCAGCCAACCCGGCACCCTGCAGGAAAAACTGCTGCCGCTGGCCGATCCCGAGCGTCACAAAGGCATGCAGCTGTATTTCACCAATGATGACGGCGAGCTGCTCACGCCACATCAGCGCACCAAAGCGTTGCGCAATTTCATTACCAGTGCCGACAGCCCGGACGCGCCGCGCCAGAAACTCTACGGCCGCTGGATGGTGGCCGGGCCTTTTCTGGTGACAGATCAGCAGCAAAGCGCGCTGATGTATATCGGCAGAATATCGCACCGCCCGCCACCTTTCTTTCTGCGCATTCTCGACCAGCCTTTTCATCTGTTGCTGCTGACCATGCTGGTCAGTACGCCGCTGCTGTTGTGGCTGGCCTGGGCATTAAGCCGCCCGGCGCGCAAACTGCAGGAAGCGGCACAACGGGTGGCGAGCGGAACTTATCAGCAGCGCCAGGG